>JBILLI010000614.1:0-4716 GCA_044376155.1 Polyangiales bacterium | reverse complement strand
GGACAACGCCGAGGCCTGCCTGCGCGGCGCGTCGACGGCCTTCGCCACGGCGCAGCTCACGCGCATCCGGGTGAACTCCCAGACCTCGGTGGTCTCGGGCTTCGCGGGGGAGTACGTGGCCAACGCCATCTGCATCGACCAGTCCTCGACGCTCACCGTGGCCGGGCCCAGCGAGGCCGTGACCCACTCGCTCTACGACCGGATCAAGAACTCCTGGCACTGACCCTTCCCCCCTGCGTAACGCGCTGCGCGTTGACGCTCCCCGCGCCCTGACAGACTCTCCCCCCGTGCTGCGCCGCATCGCCTACCTCCTCGCCCCCGCGATCCTGATCGCGGCCCTGTCGTCGCGCCCGCGCGTCGCCCACAGCGGCGACACCTTCGGCGACGACGGCGTGCCCGCGGGCACCATCGCGTTCTTCAACGACCGCGCGGCCTGCCCCGCGGGGTGGTCCCTCGCCAACGAGACCGAGGGACGTCTCGTCGTCGGGGTCACCGAGCCCACCGCCGTCGGACAGCTCGTGGGCCGCCCCCTCGGCGACCGCGAGAACCGCACGCACACGCACACCGTCACGGGCATGGTGACCCTCACCCCGCGCAACATCGCCGGCGCCAACGGCGGCAACACCCAGGGCGCCCGCGCGGGTGAGTATCGGGTCACGGGCACCGCCAGCGCCGCCCCCTCGGGCCTCCCCTTCGTGCAGGTGCGCGCATGCGTCAAGCGCTGATCGCGGTGATCTACCTCGCGTGGGTGCAGGTCTCCTGCGCCGAGAGCGCGGTGACCGACGTCGTGCCGGCCGATGTCGCCGACGCGGGCGCCACCGCCGATGTCGCGAGCGCCGACGACACCCCCGCGGGCGACGACGTCACCACCGCGGGAGACGCCTCCGAGCTCACCGACGATGTCGCCGCCCCCGCCGACGTGAGCGCCCCGCGCGATGTCACCGACGTGGTGATTCGTGACGCGCCCGAGGCCGCGCCCCTGCCCGACAGCATGCCCGCCGACAGCATCATGCTGTTCCGCGAGACCCAGTGCCCCCGCGGCTGGACCCCCTACCAGGACGGCGCCGGTCGCGCCTTCGCCGCCGCCGCGAACCCCGCCCTCAACGGCTTTCGCCTCGGCACCCAGCTCGCCGACCGCGAGGAGCGCGGCCACACCCACTCCTACGGCGGCTCCTTCGCGCTGGAGTCGGTCTCCTACGCGGGCATCGTGGGCGGCGGCAACAGCGGCACCAGCGCCACCGGCACGCTGATGTACCGCGCGCAGACCTCCATGGACCCCGTGGGGCTCCCCTACGTGCAGCTCCTCGCGTGCATCAAGACCACGCCCGCGCTGCCCCGCGCCCAGCCCCTGCCCTCGGGCATGCTGATCTTCTACGCCGGCGCGAGCTGCCCCACGGGGTTCACCCAGCCCATGGTCACCCGCGGACGGGTCATGGTCGGCCTGCCCGGCACCGGGATCAACGGCGCCACCTTCGGGTCCACCCCCCTCGGCGCCGACAGCCAGGCGCGGCACGCCCACAACGTCATCAGCACGCTCACCACCGAGGGCCACGGCATCGCCCTCGCCTCGGGCTGCTGCGGCGGCGGCTACGCCCGCAACGGGACCTACCAGGAGATGGCCCGCACCGAGGAGAACGAGCCCGGCATGCCCACGATCCAGCTCCTGCAGTGCCAGAAGGATTGAGGGTGTGATAGAGCCTCGCGGCGCCTATCCGCGCCGCCGAGGTCATGCACGTCTTTCACGATCACCGCGTCGCCCGCCGCACGCGACGAACCGCCCTCGCCATCGGCAACTTCGACGGTGTGCACCGCGGGCACCAGCACCTGCTGAACCTCGTGCGGTCCTCCGCCGCGCGCCTCGACGCCGACGCCGTGGCGCTCACCTTCGAGCCCCATCCCACCCGGGTGCTGGCGCCCGCGAAGGCCCGGCCGATCCTCACGGGGCTCGACCGCAAGCTGGAGCTGCTCGCCGCCGAGGGCCTCGACGCCGCGGTGGTGCTGCGCTTCGACCAGGGCTTCGCCGCGCAATCCCCCGAGGAGTTCGTGGCCTCGGTGATCGCGCCCCTCGGCGCGCACGAGGTCTTCGTGGGCGAAGACTTTCGCTTCGGCCGCGACCGCGGCGGTGACGGCGAGGCCCTCGCCGCGCTGGGCGCCGCGCACGGGTTCACCGCCCGGGTGGTGCCGCAACTCGTTGACGACGACGGCGTCGCCCTGAGCTCGTCGCGCGTGCGGCGGTGCCTCGCCGAGGGTGACCTCGTCGGCGCGAAGCGCTTGCTGGGCAGGGACTTCGACCTTGACGGGGTGGTGGTCCCGGGGCAGCGGCGCGGGCGCACGCTGGGCTTTCCCACGGCGAACCTCGCCACGCCCTGCGAGGCCCTCCCCAAGGACGGCGTCTACGCCGTGCGGGTGCAGGTGCTCGGCGAAGACACCCCGGCGATGCCCGCGGTGATGAACCTCGGCGTGCGTCCCACGGTGGCCGCGGGTCGCTCGGTGGAGGCCCACCTCCTCGACGTCGACCGCGACCTCTACGGCCGCACCCTGCGCGTACACTTCGTCGCGCGCATTCGAGACGAGCGGCGCTTCGAGGGCCTCGACGCCCTCGTGGCGCAGATCCGCCGCGACGCCGACGAGGCGCGCGCGCTGCTGAAGGGCCACGACGCACCATGAACGACCTCCCCATCGCCTTCACCGACGAGGACGGCGACGACAACGCCCTCTCCGCGGAGTTCGCCACCGCCACCATGGGCCACGTGCTCGCCGCGCAGGGACGCACCGACGAGGCCCGCGCGGTCTTCGCCGCCGTGCTCGCCCGCGACCCCGCCGACGCCTCCGCCGGCGAGGGGCTGCGCGCCCTGGGGGGCCCCGCGCCCACCGCCGTGGTCACCGAAGCCCTTGCGCCGCAGGCACACGTGCGCGCCCTGGCGATGTCGCCGAGTGAGCTCCTGACGCACTGGACCGTCGAGCCCGGCGCCACCGCGCACCTCGGCCCCGCGGCCGCGCACGCGCCCCTGGCGCTGCTGGTGACCTCCCTGCGCGTGGGCCCCGCGGGGGTGCTCACGTCGCACCAGTCCATCGCGCTCGACGCGACCGCGGGGGAGCGCGTGGTGCGCGGGCTCGACCCGGCCAGCACCCACCTCGTGGCCCTCGCCGCGCGCCTCGGCGACCGCCTCGTGCCCTTCGCCCGCGCCGCCGCCACGACCACCCCCACCGACGCGCCGCAGCCCTTCGCGGTGGCGATCCCGGCGCGTGTGGCCCCCGCGGCGGATCCCCTCCCCGCGACGCCCGCCGCCACCGTCGACGACGCGCCCGCCGCGCCCTCCGTAATGTCGCTGGCGTCAGCGCACGCGCGCTGGGTCGCGGGCCTCGCGTCGTCGTAGGCGCGCCCGTCGTCGACGACCGCTGAGCGTCAGCAGCAACGCCCCGATGCCCACCGCCCCCCACGAAGACCGCCGCGTCGGCGACACCGCGCAGCCGCGCCCCGAGACCTCCAGGGTGGTTCCCCCGGGGTCACCGCCGTCGGCCTTCTCTGCGGGCAATTCCGTGCCCTCTTCGATGGGACCGGCGTCGTAGTCGGGGTCTTCGACGAGGCCCGCGTCGGGGTCCTCGAAGGGCGGCTCCTCTTCCTCTTCGCCGCCGTCGCTGACAGACGCGCCCGCGTCTCCCACGGCCACGCCCGCGTCGGGGGTCACCGGGGGGGTGGCGCCCTCGCAGGACGCGGCGTCGCCCGCGGCCACGCAGCGCGCGCCGCCGGTGCACGCGAGGCGCGCGAGGTTGCCCTCGTCGTCGCAGTGACCGAGCTGTCCGTCGGGCAGGCAGAGCCCGTGCGCGGGACGTCGCATCGCCGCGCCGTCGCCCCCGAGGGCCGCGCAGGCGGTGTCGATGCAGCGCGCCGCGGTGCCGTGGTCTGACGCGCAGGTGCCTGCGCAGCGGGCGCGTTCGACGATGACCCCGCGGTCACACACCACGCGCTCGTTGCCCGGCGCACACACCGCCACGCGCACGCCCGCGGGGCACGCGAAGGGCACACACCGCTGCCCGTCGGGGATGGAGCACACCTGGCCCGCGGGGCAATTCTCGACCCGCGCGTTCCCCTGCGCGTCGCAGAGCAATCGGGTGCCGCCGGTCTGACACACCGTGCGCGCCACGGGGGTCTCGCCCGTCTCGGCCACGCAGCGGCGCGAGACGCAGTGCGCGTCGCCCGGCCCCGCCTCGGAGCAGAAGGTGCCCGCCGGGCAGTCGCGCGCGGTGCCCATGCGCCCGTTGGAGCACGTGGTGATCTCGCCCGAGGGGAGGCAGATGTCGTGTCGCCCCGTGGGGTTGCACGTCGGCGACTCGCAGCGCACGCGGTTGCCCTCGGGGCCGCAGCGCGAGTTCGCGCCGGTGCAGCGCTCGCGCGTGCGCTGGTCGCCGTTCACGCAGGTGATCACCGTGCGGCTGTCGAGGCACACGGCGTCGGCGCCCCAGCTCGGGCACCCGCGGTCGACGCAGCGCGCGCCGTGGCTGTCGTTCACGCAGCGGCCGGTGCCGCAGGCGTGGCGCTCGCAGTCGCCGTCGATGAGGGTGTTGCCGCTGCAGCGGTCGTTGCAGAGCGGACCGAGCGTGCGGCCCGCGAGGCGAATGGGCACGTACACCGGGTCGACGTTGCGCACGATGACCCGCGCGGGGGTGCCCGTGCGCGACTCTTCGAGGGAGCAGAAGCGGGTGTGGGCGCGGTCG
>JBILLI010000612.1:0-4728 GCA_044376155.1 Polyangiales bacterium | reverse complement strand
CGCGCGTCCTTCCACCGCGCCGCTCTCGGCGTCCCGGTCGGCCACGGCCCGTGCGGCCCGCCCTGCCGTCACGCCACGCGGACCATGCGGAGTCTGCCCGCGCGACCCGTTCTGTCGCCAAAGCCTGTGCGTCCCAAGCGGTTGTGACACATGCACCCCCTTCTCGGATCGCGCTGGGTCTCGTCGCGGGCACACGCTGGCCCGCGCTCAAAGAGACCTACGCGGACCTCCGCCGGGTGGGGCTCTTTCTCAGCCGCGACGAGTCTCTCTTCCCCGGGGCTCATCGCCGCCGTGCGCGCGCGACGCGCATCGCCCGCGAAGGCCAACGACGCGTCGCCCGCCGCCCCCGTGAAGGATCCCGTCCCCGCACCGCCGACGTGACACCGCGCAGTCGCCCGTACGTGCGCGCGGAGATGACGCAGGTAGGTCCCGCCCCCCGGCGGGGACACATTGCCCCCCTGTCTTGCTTGACGCCGAGATGCGCAGAGGTGATCCATGCGGAATGAGGTCGCCGATGTCGCCGAGCTTCCCGTCGGGTTTCCGCTGGATCCCCATCGCCCTGCTCGCGGTCACGCCCCTCGCGTGTGCGCCGCCGCTGCCGGAGATCGTCGTGCTGCAAGACGCGTCGACGCGCGACGTGGGACGCGTCGACGCGAGCCGCCTCGACGCGCGCACCGACGGCGGCGGCGGACAGGACGTCGCGCCGGGCACCGACACGGGTGGGGGCGGCGGCAGTGACGGCGGTGGTGGAGGCGGGGGCGGAGACACCGGGCCGGGCCCGGACATCCGTTGTTCGGGGATGCACGACAGCGACGCCGACGGGCTCACCAACGCCGAGGAGTGCACGCTCGGCACCGATCCGTACCGCGCAGATTCCGACGGCGACAACGTGCCCGACGGCGTCGAGCTGCGCTACCCCCGCATCTGCGTCGCCATGGACCCCGCGCGGCAGCGTCGCCCGGGCGTGGTCTGCATGACCGACAGTCAGTGCATGGCCGGCGAGCGCTGCACGGGCATCTCCCCCACGCAGGCCGACAGCGACGGCGACATGGTCCCCGACGGCGAAGAGGACCTCGACCGCGACGGGATGATCACCCCCGCGCGCGGCGAGACCGATCCGCGCATCGCCGACACCGACGGCGACGGCACCCCCGACTCCATGGGCGGCGTCGAGATCTGTCGCCCGCGGGGACTCGCCTCGGTGACCCAGCTCGGGCTCCCGATGGCGCAGGTGCAGGTGGGCCACGACCCGCTGTGGGGCAGCGCCCGGCGCGTGCCGGTGTCGCCGAACCTCTCCGGCGTGATGATGGAAGACGCGGCCACGAACGTCGCGGGCGCGGTGTTCAACCTCCGCGGGATGTCCCCTGACCTGCGCGCCGAGTCGGCCCGCATCGAGCTCGCCATCACCACCGCCCTCGGGAGCGCCTCGGCCGTGCTCGTCGGGCGATCGTTCCGCACCCACGAGATGCACGAGGGGATCACGTCGACGTACCGCGTGGCCCGCGCGACCAACGCCAGCGCCCTGCGCGACCTCGCGGCCCGCGCGCTGCTCGGCACCATGCCCACCGCGGGCGCGGACGTGGGCACGTCCGCGGAGTTCCTCGTCGACATCGCCACGGTGTTTCGCGGCAGCGGCGCGGCCGCGGGCACCGAGGACGTCGTGGTCACCGTGGCCCCCCGCGCGCTCTACGAGACCAACACCAACCTCACGGCCATTCGCGCCATCGACCTCGTGAACATGACCGGCCTCGCGCTGGTCGATCAGGGCCTCGGCGCCAACTGCCAGCTCTTTCGCGCGTCGTCGCCGCCCGCCGCGGACTTCCTCTGGACCGTCGACACCTCGGGCTCCATGAGCGACGACCAGGAGCGCCTGGGCAACACCGCCACGCGCTTCTTCACCCGCCTCCGCGCCGCGGGCGTCGACTTTCGCGTGGGCGTGGTCACCGCCGGCAGCGCCGCCCCGAACCTCGACTCCCCGGGCTTCGCCTGGATCTCCGGCAGCGACCCCAACGGCGCCGGACGGCTCTGCCAGGAGGTCACCACCACCGCGTGCCGCACCGCCTCGCCCGACTCCCTGCGCCCCTACCCCATGGGCGGCGGCACCGAGGAGCCCACGGCCGCCGCGATCCTTCTGCACAACGAGTTCCGCACCCGCGCGATGCGCGGCGAAACCAACCCCAACCGGCGCTTTCGCGAGGGCGCGCGGGTGGTCACCTTCCACGTCACCGACGAGCCTGGCACCAACGATTTCTCGCGGTATTTCCAGGCCAACGCGGCCCCCGACACCCGCATGCCCTGGGGCGCGGCCTACAACCCCGCGACCCTGCAGAATATCGTCAACTACTTCCGCCGCCACACCATCCTCACCTTCGGGCTCGTGCCGCGCAGCACCACCCCGTGCAGCGCCGCGGCCGTGGTCGACCTCCCGCGCTGCGTGGTCGAGGGCAACGGCGGCGCGGTGATCCCCATCACCACGGCGACCGACCCCGAGATCGACGCCGCGATGACCCGCATCGTGGAGTCGATCGCAGGCGCCACGAGCCAGTACGTGCTCGACCGCACGCCCATCACCAGCACCCTCAAGGTGCGCGTACGCGGCATGGACGTGCCCCGCTCCCGCGCCGAGGGATTCGACTACGACGGGGTCTTTCGCGCGCTGGTGTTTTACGGCGACCGCTACCGCCCCCGCATGGGTGATGAAGTCGTGGTGAGCTACCGCGTGTGGCAGCCCTGCCCGCGCTCGGGCGCCACCTGCGCCTCGGACCTCGACTGCTGCGCCCCGACGGCCTGCCGCGAGGGCCGCTGCCAGCTCGCCTGCCAGCCCACCGGCGAGACGTGTGTGCAGGACGTCGACTGCTGCGCCCCCAACGCGTGCATCTCGGGCCGCTGCGCGCCGCGCCCGATGTGCGTCGAGCGCGGCGGGGCGTGCACGCCCAGCGAGACCGAGAACACCTGCTGCCCGCCCAACGTCTGCGTCGACGGTCGCTGTGATCTCTGCCGCGACCCCGGCGCGATGTGCACCCGCAACACCGACTGCTGCGGCGGGAGCCCCTGCGTCGCAGGGCGTTGTGCGTGCCGTCCCACCAGCGGGCGCTGCACCAGCCCCGCAGACTGTTGCTCGCAGTACTGCGTCAACGGGCTCTGCGGGCCGGGCTGATCCCCCGGCGCTGCGCCCGCTCCCTCGCGAATGTCGTCCCTCCTCCGCGACGTGCTGCGCCCCTCCTGCTTCGCACGCGTCGGCGTCGCCCTCGCGCTCGCGGGGTGCGCCGCCCGCGCCCCCGTTGCGCCCGCGCCGCCGCCCTCCATCGCGCCCCTCCCCGACGCCGGGGCCTCGCGTGACGTCCCGCCCGACGCGCGCGAGGTGCCCTCCGTCGACGCTGCGGTGCCGAGCGACGTCGCGGTCTTCACCGACCGGCCCGCGCTGACGCCGATCGACGTCGCGCCGGGACGCTTCGTGGGCGAGACCCTCACCGCGCTGCTGCCCATGGTCGCGGTCTACCCCGAGCCCAGGGTCTCGGACGACTGGCGCGGATACCTCCGTGCGGGCGGCACCGCGCGCATCACCGCGGGCCCCCTCGGCGACGACGGTTGCCCCCCTCGCGCCGACCGCCGCGACACGGGGTGGTATCAGGTCGAGGGCGGGGGCTACGTCTGCGTCTCCCGCGGTGCCGTGCTCACGCGACACCTCGGGCGAGAGGCCCGCGCCGCGCTCCCCCTCGCGCCCACGCTCGACGCCTCGCTGCCCTACCGCTACGCGTGGGTGCAGCGCACCGCCGTGAGCTACCGCGCCCTGCCCACGGCCGAAGAAGAACGCCTCACCGAGCCCTCGCGCACCGACGGCGGCGCAACCCTCCCGGCCTTTCCGCCCACCACGGGCCCCGTCACCCTGGAGTCTCTCGAAGGCGACCCCCGCACGCCGGTGCTCCGTCGGCTGTTGCGCGGGATGTACGTCGCCGTCGAGCGCGCCACCCGCGGTCCTTCCGGCGCGCTCTACTGGCGCAGCGTGCGCGGGGGATACGTGCGCGTCGACGACGTGGGCAACGTGGGCAACCGCGGCCCCCGGGGCGTCGCGCTGCGCGAAGGGATGCAGCTCCCCGTGGCCTTCGTGCGCGTCGACGGGGTCTCGCTGCGCGCCCTCGGCGCCGATGGCGTGCTGCGGCGACAGGGGCGCGCGCCGAGGCTGAGCGCGTGGTCCATCCCCGACCCGACGCCCGTGCCGTGGCGCGATCAGTCCTTCGTGCGCACCGCCGACGGACGTCTCCTGCGCCCCGAGGACCTCACCCTCGTCACCGCGAGCGCGCCCCCCGAGGAGGTCGGCGCCGACGAGCGATGGATCGAGGTCAACCTCGACCGACAGTCCCTCGTGGCCTACGAGGGCGCGCGGCCGGTGTACGCCACGCTCGTCGCCACGGGGCTCGCATCGAGTGACCCCGCGACGAACTACGAGACCGTGCAGGGGGGCTTTCGCATCCGGCACAAGCACATCTCCACCACGATGGACGGCAACGCCGCAGGCGGCCCCTACGCGATGGAAGAGGTGCCCTGGGCGATGTTCTTTGAAGACAGCTTCGCGCTGCACGGCGCGTACTGGCACGCGGCCCTCGGCGCGCCGCGCTCCCACGGCTGCGTGAACCTCAGCCCCGAAGACGCCCGCTGGGTCTTCGCGTGGAGCGCCCCGGCCGTCCCCGCGGGGTGGCACGCGGCCTTCGCCGACGACGACGAGCCCGG
>JBILLI010000613.1:0-4728 GCA_044376155.1 Polyangiales bacterium | reverse complement strand
ACTTCGGCGTCGACGCCGCGGACCGCAACGCCATCCTCGGCCGCGTGCGCGCGTCGATGGAGTTCCACGGGGCCCCCTCGGCGCAGGGGCGCTCGGGCTACGGCATCGCGCTGGGCCTCGCGCGGCTGGAGACCCTGCGCGTCGGCGGCGCCTTCGACGCGCAGGCGCCCGAGGTCGGCAACGGGATCCAGATCCGCCTCGTGCTCCCGCTCTGTGACCCGGACGCGCTGCCGTCGGGGACCGCCGCGGCAGACCAGTATTTGTAGACACCCCGCCAGGAGAACCACGTGGGCAACTACGACGACCCCTCGGACGACAGCGCCTTCTTTCACGCCCGCTACGACGAGCGCCTCGACCCCGCCAACGTGCAGAGCAACGTCATCGTCGGCGACGCGCGGCGCTACGGCCGCGTGCTCTTCGTGCGCGTCACCGCCGTTGCGCCGTTTCGCGCGTGGCTCGGGGCCTTCGCGGTGTCGTCTGCCGCCGACCGCCTCGTGGGCCCGGCCCCGGCGCTCTTGCGCGCCATCGCGTTCACCGCGCGGGGCCTCGCCGCGCTCGCGCCCGCCACCGCCGCGCACCTCGGCGCGTCGTCGCCGGCGTTCGCCCAGGGCATGCACGCACGCGCGAACCTCCTCGGGGACCACGGGGTCGTCGCGCGCGTCGTCGACGGGAGTGGTGGCGTCGACGCGATGATCACCCTCTGCAGCGATGACCTCGCGGCCCTCGACGCCGCCGACGCCGCCATCGGCCTGGCCGCCGCGGCGTTCACGGTCGTTTACCGCGAGCGCGCCGACCGCGCGGCCCCCGCGCGGGGCAACGAGCACTTCGGCTTCGAAGACCCCATCTCCCAGCCCGGCCCCTACGGCTGGATCCAGCAGGGCGCCAAGCGGCTCTCCCTCACCGCCCGTCGCAACCCCTACAACCGCGGCGAGGGGCACCCGGGTCAGCCCCTGGTGCCGCTCGGGCACTTCCTGCTCGGGCGCGAGACCTTCCCCGGCGCGCCGACGCTCGACGTGCGCGCCCACCCGGCGCTCACCGACGGCGCCTTCGTCGCGGTGCGGCTGCTGGAGCAGCGCGTGGGAGCCTTTCACACCTGGGTGTCGGCGCAGGCCGCGGCGCTCGGGGTCTCGCCCGAGCTCGTCGCCTCCCGGGTGGTGGGCCGCTGGCACTCCGGCGCGCCCACGGTGCGCGCGCCCGCGCAGGACGACCCCGCGCTCGGCCAGAGCACGTGCGCGTGGAACCACTTCCTCTACCGTCGGCAGGTGCCGCCCATCAGCGCGGTGTTCCCGCTGCGGCAGGAGTGCACCGACGCGCCCGCGCCGGGCAGCGTCGACCCGTCGGGGCTGCGCTGCCCCTTCAGCGCGCACGTCCGCCGCAGCAACCCGCGGGACGAGGTGGGCGCGGCCCCCGCCGCGGGCCTCGCGGTGAACCCGCGCGACACGCTGCGCCGGCTGATGCTGCGCCGCTCCTGGCCCTACGGCCCCGCGTCGACGTCGACCTACGCTGTGCCCGTGGCCGACGGCCCTGACGCCGGGCGCGGGCTGATCTTCATGGCCGTGGTGGCCTCGCTGGAGGCGCAGTTCGAGGAGCCCACGCAGGTCGCGATGGACCCCGACGCGCCCCTCCCCGGCAGCGGCGGCGACGCGCTGCTCGGCGGCGCGGGACGCACGGTCTCGCTCGGAGAGGTCACCGCGGGGGGAGGGATCGTCCACGCGGTGGCGGCAGAGCCGTGGGTGGTGGCGCACGGCGGCGGGTACTTCTTCGCGCCGTCACTGGCGCTGCTGCGCGACCTCGCCGCGGGCGTCGCGACCTGAGCGCGGTCGCGCGAAGATCCCTCCATGCGCCGCGTCGTCGCCCCGTTTCACCGCGTCTCGTCGCTGTTCGTGTCCAACGTGTTCCTGCTCGACGGCGGCCCTGGCGACCGCTGGCTCATCGACTCGGGCCACTGGACCGAGCGCGCGCAGCTCCTCGCCGAGCTCCGCGCGACGGGTCTACGGCCCTCGGAGCTCAACGGCGTGCTGCTCACCCACCGCCACTCGGACCACGCGGGCAACGCGTCCTTTCTGCAGCGCGCCTTCGGGCTCAAGGTGCTCTGCCACCGCGCCGACGCCGAGGTGCTCGACGGCACCCTCCCCCGCCCGCGCATGGGCGATCGCGGCAACCTCCTCGAGCGCGCGCTCTGCGCGATCGAGAACCGCTTCCCCGCGCGGCTGCGGGTCGACCGCGCGCTGGAGCACGGAGACACCGCCGCGGGCCTCGAGGTGCACCTCGCGGCGGGTCACACCGAGGGGTCCGTGCTCTTCCGCCACGCGCCCTCGGGATGCCTGCTCACCGGCGACACCCTGCTCACGGCGCGTCCGCCGCTGACCCTGATTCGCGATGTCACCCCCGCGCACGACGCGTTCTCCCTCGACACCGCCCGCGCCCACGCCGCGCTCGACGCGTTTCATCGCGAAGGGTGGTCCTACGAGCACGTCCTCGCGGGGCACGGCCGCCCCCTCGTCGGCGACGCCCGCGCGCGGGTACTCCGTGCGCTGCAACGCGCACGCGGAGCGTGGACGTAGCGCCTCCTCCGCCGCGCTTGCCGCTGAGGTGCAACTGTTGCAGCGCACGAGAATCATGAAGGTCCCGCTCGCTTCGCTTGTGCTGCTCGCCCTCGCCCTCCCGCAGTGCTCGGCGCTGGTGGACTCGGCCACGCGCCCCGCCCACCACGGCGCCGACGCCGCATCCGCAGTCACCCCAGACGCAGGAACCTCCGAGACCTCGGACGCGCCCGCCGACGTGGACGTGCCCGCGGTGACGCCCGACGTGCCGCCACCTCGCTTCGACCCCGCGGCGGCGTGCATCTCTGACACGCGCTGGTCCCGCGGCAACCGCGGGAGCCCGGTGATGAACCCGGGGCGCGCGTGCCTCGAGTGCCGCCGCCGCGACCGCGATGCGCCCATCCAGAGCGTCGCGGGCACGGCCTACTACGTCCGACACGAAGCGGACCTCTGCAACGGCTACAGCGGCGACCCTCCGGGCAGCCGGCAGGGCGCGGCCACCGTGCGCCTCATCGACGCCAACGGGGTGATGCTCACGCTGCCCGTGAACGCCGCGGGGAACTTCTTCACCGACGATCGCCTCGCGTTCCCCTTGCGCCTCGCGGAGGTCATCGGCCCCACGGGTCTGCGGCGCGCGATGGGCGAGGCCGTGCCGCACGGCGACTGCAACCTCTGCCACACCCGGCAAGGGACCGACACGCCCACCGGGCTCGCGCCCGGCCGCATCATCGTGCCGCTCCCCTGACCGGGCTACGCGTCCGGCGAGAGCCCCGCGAACCACCGCATGCGGCAGTGCACGCGCCACCACAGCGCGAGTTGTTGCGCCAGCGTCAGCGTGACCACCGCCCACCCCGCGCGGTGGCGGTCGAGCGTCGCGCCCAGGGCCACCGCGAGGGCCGTCCCGCACGCGGCGATGATCGACCACGCCGCGGCGCGACCCAACGTGCGCAGGGGCTCTCGCGCGAGCCGTCCCATCGCCTCGGCCGCGGCCGCGAGGGCGCGCTGCCGCTGCGACATGGCCTGAAAGCGCGCGACGCCGTGCCAGGTGTGCACCACCGCCGCCACGAGGAGCACCACGAGCGCGACCGCGGCGTGGCGCAGGTCCATCGCGCGGGCGTTCACCACGAGCGCCGCGGCGCGGTCGACGTAGCGCCACGCGAACCACCCGAGGAGCCCCGCGAGGCCGTAGCCCAGGGCCGAGAGCAGCGCGAGGGTGAGGAGCGTGGGCGCGCGGCGCAGGCTGTCCGAGAGCGCTTCAGAGACGGTGGGCACCGCGAGCTGCGCCGAGGCCACCGCGGGCACGAAGCCCCCGAGGAGCACCCCCGCGAGGGCCCAGAGCGCCACCCCCGCGAGCGCCACGGATCCCGCGAGGTCGAGGGACGCAGACTGCACGCGAAGGAAGTCCAGCAGCAGCCGACCGTCTTCGGCGTAGAGCGCGTGCACGCCCGCGGGGTGCGTGAGCAGCGGCCCGGCGAGCGCGCTGCCCAACGCCGTCGCGAGGGACCACGCGACCAGCGCCTCGAGCAGCCACACGAAGGTGGTCGCCGCGCCGCGGCCGTCGGTGCGCAGGAGTTGTCGCAGCGCGCTCACGGGCCCACCGCGTCGAGCACGAGCCCCAGCCACCACGCCACCCTCGCCACCATGGGCATCGACGACCGCTCCTCGCCCGTCGCGACGCGGGCGTTGTCGAGGCGGTTGCCATCGAGCGCGACGCGGCCCTCGGGATCCACCCGCGCCGCCCGCAGCGCCGCGGGGCCCGCGTAGGGGATCACCACCGTGCCCTCGCGCGCGTCCCAGCGCGTCCACGTGCGCTCGCCGCGGGTGTTCTCCAGCACGATCTCCACGGGCAGCGCGGGGCCGCCCACGCGATCGACGATGACCCGACCGCGGTGCACGCCGTCGGCGCCGCGGGCGCTCTCGACCAGCGCGACGCGGTAGTTCAACTGCACGGGAGACTCCAGCGACGCGCGCAGCCACGCGCTCACGGCCTCGTCGCCGAGGGCGGGGCCGAGCACGTCGAAGAGGGTGTCGGGGGTCGGGTGGCGAAAGCGCGCGGCCTCGGCGTAGGCGCGCATCGCGGCCTCGAAGCGCCAGGGTCCCACGGTGCGCTCCGCCGTGCGCAGCACCGAGGTGGTGCGCGCGTAGACGTGGCTGCCGTAGCGCCCGTAGGTGGCGAAGTCGGGCG
>JBILLI010000611.1:0-4729 GCA_044376155.1 Polyangiales bacterium | reverse complement strand
GGGGGGGGGGGGGGGGGGGGGGCGCGGGCGCACGACCCCCGCCGGTGTCCGCACGGGATCACGCATCCCTGGGGCGGGGCCGAGGGGGACACGCGAAGACACTGCGCAGCAGGCGTCGTGACGGTATTCGGACCGGTGCCCGGATCCCTGCTAAGCCGCTGCGGCCCAGTCGGTTGCGACACACGCGGCCTCTTGTACGGATCGCGCGCAGCCCCGTCGCACGCCGAGATGCAGCGTCGGAGCACGTTCGCATCGCCTCGGTGACACGCCCCGACGCGACCACCGCCACGCTGGACGCCGTGATGGGACGCGGGGATCTCCTCCGCGGGGGACGCGGGCGCGCGTGTCGGGGGCGACAACGTCGTGGCGGGACGCGGTGATCTCCTCCGCGAGGGACGCGGTCGGGGGGGAAGGGGGTGCTGATCGGCGCGAGGCGTTGGAGTCCATGTCCTCACAACGACGAGTTGCACTTTGTAAAAATTAGCTTTAGCAAATGCGAACGATGTCTGCGTCCGGCGTGACCGAGAACCGCCCCGACTGGCTCGGCCTGATGGAGGCCGCTCGCGCCCAGGCCGGATTCTTCACGGCAGCGCAGGCGCAGCAGCACCACATCTCGCCGCAGGTCCTCCGATACCGCGCGAACGCCGGGTGGGTCCGTCGCGAACTGCGCGGCGTCTACCGCTTCGCGAGCGCCCCCCCGACGCCCCACGACGACCTCATCGCGCTCTCGCTCTGGTCTGGCGAGGAGGGTGTCTTCAGCCACGTCACGGCGCTCTCGCTCCACGACCTCTCCGACGCGCTCCCGGCGCGGGTGCACATGACCGTGCCGACCTCGTGGCGCTACGCGCGCTTCGCCGTCCCCGAGCACGTCACGCTGCACGTCGCGGACTTGCCCGACGCCGACATCCAGTGGCTCGGGCATCTCCGGGTTACGACGCCTGCGCGCACCATCGCCGACTGCATTGCGGAGAGCGTCACGGCCGAGTGGATCGCCCAGGCGATCACCGAGGCCCGGCGGCGCGGGCTCGTCACCGCCGCCGACGCCAATCGTCTCCGCCGCGCCCGCCGCAGGAGCGCCGCGTGACGCCGCCGAGGAGCGACAAGACCCCGGCTGCCTTCCGGGTCGCCCTTGAGGACCGCCTCAAGAAGCGTGCGGCGGCCCGCAAGATCGTTCTCAACCGCGTGCGGCAGCGCTTCGTGATGGAGCGCTTCCTCGCGCGGGTCGTCGCCGAGTTCGCCGACGCGGCGACACTCAAGGGCGGACTTGCCCTCGAGCTCCGGCTGGACAACGCGCGGAGCACCAAGGACGTCGACCTCCGCGCCGTCGGCAGCGTGGACGCCGTGTTCACGAGGCTCCAACGGGCCGCGTCGCAGGACCCCGGAGACTGGCTCGAGTTCGCGGACACGGCGGACCCCGACCACCCGGAGATCGCCGAGGCGGTCTACGACGGTCGGCGCTTCCGCGTGACGCCGAGGCTGGGAAGCGTGTTCTACGGCTCCCCCTTCGGCGTCGACGTCGCGATGGGCGACCCCATGTACGGCGCCCCCGAAATCCTGGCCGGCGAGGACTTCCTCGACTTCGTGGGGATCGCGACGATGCGCGTGCCCGCCTACCCCGCCGCGACGCACATCGCCGAGAAGCTCCACGCCTACACGCGCCCGCCCACATTGCCGGGACGGGAGAACTCGCGCGTGCGTGACCTGCCGGACCTCGCGCTGCTCGCGCGCACGGGCGTGTTCATCGCGCGCGACCTCCGCGCGGCGCTCCAGACGACCTTCTCCTTCCGCAAGACCCACGCGGTCCCGGCGGCCGTTCCGCCGCCACCCGCGTCCTGGGCGCGCCCCTACGCCGCGCTCGCCGACGAGAACGCGCTGCCGTGGCCGGACCTCGATGTGCTGCACGGAGCGGTCTGCCGCTTCCTCGACCCAGTACTGGGCGGAAAGGACGGTCGATGGGATCCGCTACGCGGGGATTGGACGGGAAGCTGAACCTCAGCGCGGGAGCTTCCATGCGACGAGGGTCGCGCCGTCGCGCGCGGCCCCCCATATCCCGCTCGGCGACGTGGCGAGGGCCTGCACTGTGCCGGCGAGACACACGAGCGATGCCCACGCTGCCGCCGTCACGCGGTTGAGCACGACCACCTCGTTTTGCCACAGCGGCACGGGCACGGTCGTCGCGGGTCGCGAGGTCGCGGGCGGCGAAGGGACTGCGCGCGATCGATGCAAGAGTCCGCGCGTGTCGTAACCGCTTGGGACGCGGAGGCCTTGGCGACCGCACGGACCGCGCGGGTAGCCTCCGCGTGGGGCGCGTGGCGTGACGGGAGCGCGGGCCGCGAGGGCAGCGGCCGCGAGAATTTCAGCGCGCGACGGCGTGGAGGACCGCGATGAACGCGGCCGCGTGGAGCGCGTCGACGCGACGTGGTGACGGAACGTGCGGGTTGCGGCCGGGAGGAGCGCGCGGCGTGAGGTGCGCGTTGATGAGCCCCACGCGCTTCAGCAGCGTCGCCCAGTCCCACGTCGTCAGCGCGATCTGCTGCACGGCGGCGACGCCCGCAGACCCGGGGCGCACGTCGAGGTCACCGCCCCCGGCCTTGCCGCCAACGGTTCCGCGGCCGACGTGGCGCTCGTCGACGTCACCGCCCGTAAGGTCAGCGCCCGTGACGACGGTGCCGTCGGTTCCGATCCCCTTTTCCCGATGCACGGCGAGAGCATCTCGTGCATGTTCCGCGCGGTCGGGGGGGAACGACCGACACGAATCAACGGGAGGAACGGAGACGCGATGAATCCTACACAGCTCTTGAACACGTTACAGGCAACAGGCCTCGAGCTCTTGCTCAAAGCGGCGAGCGCGATCGCGATCTGGGTGGTCGGGCGATGGGCCATCAAGGCCGTCAACGCGATCCTGCGCCGCGCGCTGGGCGCGCGGAAGGTCGACGACACGATCACCTCGTACGTCGTCAACACGCTCAACGTCGCGCTCACGATCTTCCTCGTGCTCGCGATCCTCGGGCGCTTCGGCGTCGAGACCACGAGCTTCGCCGCGCTCCTCGCCGGCGCCGGCCTCGCCATCGGCACCGCGTGGTCGGGGATGCTCAGCAACTTCGCCGCGGGCGCGTTCATGGTGGTCCTACGCCCGGTGCGGGTCGGAGACTTCGTGACCGTCGCGGGGGTGACCGGCACCATTCGGGAGATCGGTCTCTTCGTGACTGCCCTCGACACACCCGACAACGTGCGGACCTACGTCGGCAACGGGAAGGTCTTCGGCGGCGACATCGTGAACTTCCAGACCAACCCGTTCCGCCGGGTGGACCTCAAGGCCCAGCTCTCCGGCGCGGCCGACGTCCTCAAGGCCATCGAGGTGTTGAAGTCCGCCATCAAGGACCGGGTCAAGAACCTCGACGCCAAGAACGGCCCCGACGTGGAGATCCTCGAGTTCACCGAGTTCGGCCCCGTGCTCGCCGTGCGCCCCTACTGTCACACGGATCACTACTGGCAGGTGTACTTCGACACCAACCGGGTGATCGCCGAAGAGCTCCGGTCGTTCCCCGCGCCGACGCGGCCTCTCGCGGTGCGCACGGTCACCTGACCCCTGAAGCCGACTCCGCGCGCCACGCGTCGAGCCCCTTGCGGGCGGTGCTCCGCAGCGCCGCCTGCACCGGTGGCAGCCATCGAAGGAGCACGCCCTAGTGTCGCGAGTCACAAGAAAGGGCCGGATGCGAAGGAGCCGCAAGCGCAGCAAGGCGTGACGACCGCCGCGTGGCTGGGCCACGCAAGGGAGGAGCAACGTCGCTGCGCGCCGCGGATCCGCTCGCATTCCGGACCGGGCTTGTGACTCGCGACACTAGAACCCGAGGGCCTGCGACATCCAGCGGTAGGGGTCGAACATGCTTCATCTCGGATCGCGGCGTGACTCTGCGCCATCCGTGCTACGGCCTCCAGCAATCGAGCGCGCTGCGCGTGCGGAGGGATGTCGACAAGCAGCGCGGCGTGCGCATAGAACTCCGCCCTCGTTGCCGAAGTATCCCGTCGAGCTGTACTCGACCTCGCCAAGAAGCTCCGTCGCGGCGTTGTCCTTCAGCGGGCGCCGCTCGTCGAGCCGCGGAACGACCACGCAGGTCACCCCGTCGTTGTCGGGATCGACCGTGACGGGCATCTGCGATTCGAGCGTCGATCGCTTCAGCCGCCCGCGTCGGAACATCATCTCCTGCGTGGTCCCCGGATGCGCGGCGAGCGCCCAGCGCTCCTCCGCACAGGTCTCGACGAGGTAGGGCACGAGGCGGGTCTTCAGCCCCAACCAAAGCGCCGCGGCGGCGACGTGCTGGTCCCGTCCCTTGAGCATCGACGCGTTCTCCTCGGTGAGCACCGGCGCACCACCGCGAAGCCCGGTCGTCTCGGCGTAGAGGTGAAAGCACGAGAACCCAAGCTCGCCCCCCTGGGGCATGAACGTATCGTCCTTGAGCGCGTCCCTGAGCGCGTCGGCGAGCAGGTCGGTCTGCGAGTGCGGCGCCGCCGTGTCGAGCACCGCGCCCTCGCCGCGGCGCAGGGTGAAGCTCAGCGTGATGCGCGTGCCAGAGAAGACCTGTTCCACCTCGTGGTCGACGTCGCCGAAGAAGGCCGCCCAGCCGTACTCGGGGGATAAGCAGGGATCCGTACGCTGCGACGCTTCGGCTTGAATCTACGTGGCATCAACCGTCACGACGAGCGTCCCCCAAGGGATGCGCAATCTCGT
>JBILLI010000610.1:0-4731 GCA_044376155.1 Polyangiales bacterium | reverse complement strand
CGCGCGTCTGACCGCTCCGCGGCGCGACCGCCCGTCGGATCGCTTGACGCGCAGCGCCGCGGGGTGATCCATCGTGGGCTCCGATGGAGTCTCTCCCCCCGCCGCGCCGGAACTTTCTCATCGCCCTTGGCCTCGCGGTGGCCGTGGTGCTCCGCATCACCCGCCCGGGAGCGCGTCGCGTTCCGCCTGCGCCGGTGTCGCCGGTTCCACCCGACAACAGCCCCTCCACGGTGCCCATGACCACCGGCGACGCCCTCAGCGCGCGCGGTCGCGTCGCCCTGCTCGCGCGGCTTCGCCGGGGGCGGCCCTCTCCCGTGTGGCTCGCGGCGCCGTCGTCGTCACCCTCGGCGGTGCGCCTCGCGAACTCCCTCTCCGAGGCCTTCATGGAAGCGGGGTGGGACGTGAAGACCATCACGCAGCTCGACTGGGTGGCGCGCCCGGGCTTCTACCTCTATGCCGCCGACCCGACGCCTCCGTCCTACTTCGACGACGTTCGCGCGGCGCTCGAGGCCGCGGGCTTTCAGCTCACCGTGGGCACCGACTACCGCGCGTTCTTCAACGAGCGCCGCGCGCAGACCGGGTGGCGTGGCGTCGAGATGACCCAGGACCAGACCTGGGTGCTCCTCATCGGCCGTCGCGACTGAGCGCTCACCGACCGCGTCGGCGTCGTGCCCGACGGGCCTCGCGCGGGGCAGGCTCCTCGGGTGTCACCGCGGACTCGTGGCGCTCGGGCGCGGCGCGCGTCGGCGCCTCGGCGAGCAGCGCCGCTCCGTGCAGCAGCACGAAACCGCCGAGGAAATGGTGGTAGTTGCAGAACGCCTGCTTGCCGAAGAAGAAGAAGCCCCCGTACGCGAGGCCCGTCGCGGCGGACCAATGGGCCAGCGTGGGGCGCGCCGTGCGGAGCACCCAGATCACCCCGAGGCCCGTCGAGAGCGCCGCGGCGAGGAGCGTGACGGTCGTGGGCTGCGCGCCCGTGAGCTGGTCGGCGAGGTACACCAGCAGGCTCAGCGCGTCGCGCCGCAGGCCCATGCGGCCGGGCACGCGCACGGTCATCTCGACGAACGCGTCGAAGCGCTGCAGCGCCACAGGCAGCGTGGTGAGGGCGAAGGTCAGCGCCGCCGCGCCGGCCGCCTGCGCCGCCCGCCGGGGACCGAAGGCCCGCAACGCCCACGCGAGACCCACCGCGGCCCCGAAGGCGCCGTACTGCTTCAGCGCCACGGCGAGGCCCAGCGCGCACCCCGCGAGCACCGCGCCCTCGAAGGCCATGGCCCACGCGAAGAGCGCGAAGGCGCCGAAGAGCAGAGGGTCGACCCACCCCTGCTCGAACACGAAGGGGCCCACGGGCGAGAGCAGCAGCGCGAGGGCTGCGAGCAGCGCGAGGCGCAGGGTCAGCCCGAGGCGCGCGAGCGCGGCGACGACGGCGCCCGCGGTGACGAGGTCGGCGAGCACGAAGCTCCAGCGGATGTCACCAAAGGCCGCCCGCGCCGCGCTCTGCACCGCGAGCACCGCGGGCCAGTAGACCATCCCGGGGCGGTAGTCGTGCCCGCCGCCGTAGATATCGGGATAGACCTGCGCGTAGGGATTCACCCGCGCGAGGTAGAAGTCCGCCGCGAGGGTGTTGCTCGTGAAGACGTCGATGAAGGGTCGCGGCGAGGTCTCGAGGAGCAGGGTCTTCGCGCCGATGACCACCGCAAGGGCCGCGGCGACGGGCCACCACGCGCGGCGCCGCCAGGCGCCCACGCCGCAGAGCGCGATGACGGCCCAGGGGAGCTGCCGAAAGAGGGTCAGCGCAGGGCCGCGTCGGGCGTCGGCGAGCAGGGCGTGGGAGGACCAGAACCACGCTCCCGCAGCGCAGAGCGCGAGCAGCGCGAGGTCGGCGTCGGGCGGCGCGCGTCGCGGCGCGGCCGGGGCGCGCGCGGCGAGGGCGGCCCACGCGACGAAGCCCGCGAAGTAGATCGGCAGCCAGGTGGTGTGGAAGTGCCCCTCGGTGACGTGTTGGGTGACGCCGAGGAGCACGTAGAAGCACACCGCCGCGCGCATCGCGCGATCCCCGGGGTCGGCCGTGGCGGTCGCGTCGATCATGGTCGCCGCGCCTACATCCCCGGGCAGCTCTGAAAGGTCGCGGTCTGCCCCGCGCGCACCGTGACGTAAGACTGCGCCTGCCCGGCGGGCGAGTCGATCATCACGCGCACGTAGCCCGCGGGCCACGGGATGGGCTCGGGGGAGGGGAGGCTCACCACGCGCTCGCGGCCGTCTTCGCCCAGCGTCGCGCGCCCGGAGCCGCACAGGATCTGAATCGCGCCGTTGCGCGGGCGGGTCGGCGTCGGCGCGCGCGCCACGGCCGCCGCGGGGCCAGGCACGTCGGCGGACGTCGCATCGACTGTCGCGACCGGAGCGTCGGTGACCACCACCGCAGGCGTGGGGGGCGGGGCCGGGGGCACGAGCGCCGCGCGGGGGGCCGGCGGGGCCTCGGGCGGCGGCAGCGGCGCGGCGGTGGGGGGCGCCGCGGGGGGCGGGGCGGTGACGTTGCGGCCGGCGAAGAACGCGAAGCCCGCGATGGCGGCGACGCCGACGTAGCGCAGGAGCGTCTCGGAGGTGCTCCTGGGGGGCGCGCTCACGATGACCGTGCGCTCGCGGTCGGCGCTCTGCCCGCTGAGCGTGGTGGCCGAGGGCTTGGGCGGCACCGAGGTGCGCTTCGCCGCGGGCACCGGCGGCGCGGAGATCGCGGGCTGGTTCGCCATCAGCGTGGGCAGCGCCCCTTCGGGGTCGGGCATGCGACCCGGGACCCGCGCGGACTCGTCGCGGACCACCGTGGCGTCGAGGTCCTTCGCGGGGCGCGCGGGGGCGGCGCCGGAGAAGTGCGGGCGCCACCAGTGACGGGCGGCTTCGCTGGCGAAGGGAAGCAGCGCCTCGCCGAGGGCGTGCATCGACGGGAAGCGCGCGTCGGGCTCGCGCGCGAGGGCCCGGAGCACCGCGGCCGAGAGGGCCTCGGGCACGGAGGGACGTCGTGCGGTGGGCGACGCGGGACTCTCGGTGGTGATCGCCTGCATCAGGTCGAGCAGCACGTCGCGCTCGAAGGGCCGCGCGCCCACCAGGCACTCGTAGAGCATCACCCCGAAGGACCACTGGTCCGACCGCGCGGAGACGTCCTTCGACTGACGGATCTGCTCAGGGGACATGTACGTCGGCGTGCCGAGCCAGGACTGCGAGCGGGTGAGGTCCGCGGCGGGGTCTTCGAGGTCTTTGGCGACGCCGAAATCCAGTAGCACCGGGTGGTCGGCGCCGTTGGCCGCGCGCGCGAGGAACACGTTGGCGGGCTTCACATCGCGATGCACGATGCCCGCGCGGTGCACGGCCTCGAGCGCCGCGGCCACCGGGAGCATCGCGTCCACGGCCTCTTCGACCGGGAGCTGCCCGCGCGCGCCGAGCCTCGCGGCGAGGGACTCTCCCTCCAGGTAGCCCATGGCCATGTACCCGCGTCCTTCGATCACCCCGCCGTCGAGCACCGCGACCACGTGCGGGTGCTCCACCGCGGCGGCCGCCGCGAGCTCTCGCTCAAATCGCTTCAACGCCTCGGGCCGCGCGAGCACATGGGGGTGCAGCACCTTGAGCGCCACACGCCGCAGCAGCGGTCGGCGACGGGCCTCATAGACCACCCCGAAGGCGCCCCGGCCCACCTCCCGCACGACCTCGAAGGGACCAAACGCCGCCCCGGTCTTCAGCGGCTCGACAGGGGCGTCATCGGGAAGCGGCTCGGCGTCGGAGTCAGAGGTGTTCATCACGCGCTGCGCGGCATCATGGCACAGGTCGACCGCGCCGCCGTGCCTCTGCCATCCGCCGGTGCGCCCATGGCCCGCGGGCGGTTTCGCTGCCACCATGCGCGCACGGAGGTCTGCAGCAATGGGTGACGACGGGCGCAGTGAAGATCGATCCGGTCCGGGTCTGGCGCGCCAGGCTGAACACGAGGGCCGCGGGCCCCGAGACGACCGCGCGAGGGCGGACGAGCGTGCGCGACACGACGACCGCCCGCGCTCCGAGGAGCGCCCAGGCCCCGACGTGCCGCCTCGCGACAACGGGAGGGACCGCGGTGACGAACGGGCGCGGGGCCCGTCGCACGACCGGGGCCCGTCGCACGACCGGGGCCCGTCGCACGACCGGGGTGAGGGCCGTCTCGGGGGGCGCGACGACGACGGCCTCGAGCGCCGGATCATCGACCGCGTGGTGCGCGGTGTGATGGAGCGGCTTGAGCCTGCCATCGAGCGCGCGGTCGAGCGCGTCCTGTCTCGCCGTGACGGCCGCGAGGTCTCGGGCGACCGCCGGGACGAGCGCCGTGACGCCCCGCCGCGCCGTGACCGCGGGTGATCAGAACCCCTTCGCCTGCAAGAAGTTCTGCGCGATGACCGCCCCTGCGGGGGTGAGCACCGACTCGGGGTGGAACTGCACCCCGACGCACGGCGCGCCCTCCACCCGCACGCCCATCACCACCCCGTCGCGGCTCCGCGCGATGACCCTCAGGGGCGGGCGCACGGTGTCTTCACGCACGGCGAGGGAGTGGTAGCGCGCGGCGACGAAGCCCTGGGGCAGCCCCGCGAAGAGCGGGTCGTCGTGCAGCACCTCGGTGGTCTTTCCGTGCGTGGGCATGGCCGCGCGGGTCACCGAGGCGCCGTGAGCGAGCGCGAGGCACTGATGGCCGAGGCAGACCCCGAGCAGCGGCGCGAAGGGCGCCCGCGC
>JBILLI010000532.1:0-5556 GCA_044376155.1 Polyangiales bacterium | reverse complement strand
GGCACCGCGGAGAGGCGGTACTCCTGCCCGCCCAGGGTGGTGGTGTGCCGGGTGCGGGAGTTGAAGAAGTTCGCGCCCTGCGCGTTGAGCCAGGTGCCGAGCTGCTCCTTCTCGGCCTGCGTGCCCACCGAGAGCGACTGCACGGTGAAGCGCTCGCCCTCGCGGAACACGTAGCCCACGCCCACGCCCACGCGGCTCGCGTCGTTGCGCGCGGCGCTGTCGGCCGGGGTAAAGCCCACGAGCAGCGCGCCCCGGGGGCGGCCCTCGCCCATCACGGGCACCACCGCCACCTCGAACCAGCTCTGCTCGCTGTAACGCAGGTAGTCGCGCACCTTCGCGCCGCGCGCGCCGTTGAGCGCCCGGGCCACCGCGGGGAACTGCGTGCGCAGGTCGCGGTTCACGTCCTGGTTGCGCTCGACGTTGCGGGCGATGATGCGACCGTTCTCGTCGAGCACGGCCACGAGGTCGGCCGGGCGGTTGCGGCGGGGGAGGCTCGCGAGGGCGCGGGCCTGCTGCTCGGCGAACGCGAACGCCGCGTCGCGACGGCCGGTCTCGCTCTGCTGCGCGAAGACCGCGGCGAGCTCGGGCGAGGCGGCGGACACTTCGACGGCGTCGAGGAGGGCGTCACCCGCCTGGTCCCGCACCGCGGCCAGGAGTTCCACCCCGCGGTCCACGGAGGGGTCGATGTCGACCACCAGCGCCTCCGCCGCGTTCGAGAGGGCGAGCCTCCAACCGACGACGCCCACGAGGAGCACAGCGATGAGGTTCCCGATCAGCAGCTTCCAACGCATCCGAAAGGCTCCGCTCCAGGGCGTCGTCGCCCCACAGGACCCGATGCCCGCCGCTCCCGAGAGACGCTCACGGGAGGTGCCAGTGGGGAATCGATCCACTGACCCCAGCGGAAACCCCCTGGCG
The DNA here is from genome assembly GCA_044376155.1 of Polyangiales bacterium. GTDB lineage: Bacteria > Myxococcota_A > Polyangia > Polyangiales > JAWKRB01. Next base: position 4,641 of record JBILLI010000532.1, on the reverse strand, counting down.
TACGACAGGCGATGGCGATACTGAACCTCGCAGGTAACACCCGCGTCGACCGCAGGTCAAGGCGCACCTGGAGCACCCATGCACGGTGATTCTCGCAGCGAGGCGCGGATGATCGCGTTCACCGACCCCCGCTTCGCCGCGCACGCCCCCCTGGGCTTTCACCCCGAGCGCCCCGAGCGGCTGGAGAGTGCCGAGCGCGGCCTCGCCCGAGTCACCGCCCCCGCGCTGCAGCGCGCGCAGGGCGTCCCCCGCGACGCGACCCGCGCGGAGCTCTCGCGCGTTCACGGCGAGCGCTACCTCGACAAGCTCGAATCGGTGCTGCTCGACCGCGGCGCGGGCTTTCTCGACGGCGACACCTACTACGGCCCGCACTCCCGCAAGGCCGCGTGGCTCGCGGCAGGCTCGGGCTGCGCGCTGGTCGAGGCGCTGCTGGCCGACGAGGCCGACGTGGGCGTGCTGCTCGCGCGACCGCCGGGACACCACGCGACCCGCGACCGGGCCATGGGCTTCTGTTTGTTGAACAACGTCGCCGTGGCCGCGGCGCACGCCCGCTCCCTCGGGGCGCAGCGCGTCGCCGTGGTCGACTGGGACGTGCACCACGGCAACGGCACCCAGGACATCTTCTACCGCGACCCCTCGGTGCTCTTCGTCTCGCTGCACGAGTCTCCGCTCTACCCCGACAGCGGCTTCGCGCAGGAGGTGGGCGACGGCGACGCGCGGGGCACCACGGTGAACGTGCCCCTGCCCGCGGGCAGCGACGGCGGGGCCTACGCGTTGGCCTTCGAGCGCGTGGTGCTGCCCATCCTGCAGCAGTGGTCGCCCGATCTCTTGCTGATCTCCGCGGGCTTCGACGCCCACGCGCGGGACCCCCTCGCGAACATGCTCCTCGAGGACCACGACTACCGCTGGATGGCGGGGCGCCTCCGCGAGGTCGCGCAGGCCAGCGCGAAGGGGCGCGTGGGCTTGTTCCTCGAAGGGGGCTACGACCTCGGCGCGCTGGAGCGCAGCGTGGAGGCCGCGGTGCTGGGGCTGGTGGCGCCGTCGCCGCGCAAGCATCCGCGGGCGCGCGACGAGGCGTCGACCGAGGCGTCGCTCTACCGGGTGGTGGCCGCGCAGCGACCGTTCTGGAAGGGGCTCTGAGCGGGCTCAGGCCGCGGGGAGCGGACCGGGCTTGAAGAGGGGTCCGGGGATCTTGAACACGGGGCGGCCCGCGGCGTTGTTCACCAGGATCGCGAAGGCGAGGTAGAGCGCGATGGCCGCGAGGGCCACGGTGCACAGCGCGATGGGGAGGTTGAACGCCGTGGAGTGCGTGACCTCCTTGAGGATGCGGAGCCCGAAGAGCAGGTCGATGTCGACGAGGAACGCGAAGAGCAGCGAACTGAAGAACCCGAACGCGTAGGTGAGCACCAGGAAGATCACCAGGAAGCACACGTCGACCGAGAGCACCACGTGGGGGTCGGGGAGCTTGCCCTCGGTGATCCCCGAGAGCACCAGGTAGTTCATCACCCAGTTGAACGCGAAGGTGGTGAACAGCGTGCCGCCCAGGAGGTTCTTGTTCACCAGGGCCATCATCCCCGCGAGGAACTGACAGCCTGCGCCGAAGAGCAGGCAGTACAGCGACGCGGTGCGGAACGCCGCCGTGGGGTTCGCGGGGAGCCACCCGAAGGCGATGGGGATGAGCGCGGCGCACCCGATGGCGAGGCCCAGCAGCCCCAGGGGCGTGGGCTCGGCGAACACGGGCGGCGGCGCTGCGGGGGAGGCGTTCGGTGCGTCCATGATCCTCAGTCGCGCGGGGGCAGAGCGCGCGGCGGGGGCGGACGCTATCACGTCACCAACGGACTACCGCGCCCACGGATCACCCGCGTCGCCCGTGAGCGCGCGCGAGAACGCCTCGCCGAAGACCGCGTCTTGCAGCGCCCGCTCGTTCATCGCCCACCAGCGGTAGACCTCACGCCAGTGGGCCCACACCGCCCGCTCCCCCTCGGGGTCGAGGGGCGCGACCCCGCGCAGGCGCGCCATCTCGTGCTCCATCGCGAAGGGGCTCCAGCGGTCCATGAGCGCGCGCACGCCCGCCAGGGCCGCGCCACCGAGCTGCGCCGGGCGCGTCGCCAGCTCGGCGAACGACTGCCGCAGCGCGCCGAGCTTCTCGCCCGTGCCCCCTCCCCCGAGGAGCCATTGCAGCGTCGCGGCGCCCTCCCCCTGCTCGGCCCCGGGGTGCAGCCCGCGCGAGCTCGCCGCCAGGGCCCAGGGCTCGAGCGCGCTGCGCAGGGCGGCGTACCCGTCGGCCAGGGCGTTGAGCGCGCGGGCGAGGCGCACCACGACCTCGTCGAGCTCCGCGGCGGTGTTCGGGGCGCTGGCGCCGTACTGAAACGCGAGCTGCCGCCAGCGCAGCAGGGCGAGCTCGGCGAGGTCCTCGTCCCAGCGCACACCAAGCTCCGACGCGAGGGCCATGAAGTCGGGCACGAGGCGCAGCGGGGGATGCCGCACCCCGAGCGCGTGCACCCGCGCGGACCGCTGCTCCGCGGGGGTCTTCGTGACCTCGGCGCGCACCGCCCGCAGCAGCGCGTCGGTGGCCGCGGACCACTGCGCCAGCGCGGGCGCGAGCGGGTCTTCGTTGGGCCTCCCCCCCGAGAGCTCCTGCGGGAGCATGGCCTCGATGTACGACCGCAGCGCCGACGGGCGGTACCCCTCGGTGGCCGCGCGCTCGTCGGACTTCACCCCCTCGGCCCAGGCGAAGCGGTCGGCGAGCCATGCCGGGGCGGCGTCGGCGTCGCCGAGCTCCACGGGCGAGACCTCGACCCGCAGGGTGATGGGCCCGAGGGTCAGCGCGCTGCGCGCGTCGAGGGCCGTTGGTGTGCCCGGGGTGAGATCGATGTCATTGTGCCGCAGGGGGTTCGTCGCACGACCGGCGGTGGCGGTGACCGCCGCGCCGTCGAAGCGCAGCGCGGCGTGGAACTGCGACACCGCGGGGTGCGGCAGCACGAGGTCGTTGAGGCGGTTGCGCCCGACGCGGATCACCCCGGGCGCGAAGCCTCGGGTCTCCCGCGCGCCGCCGCCGGCGTTCTCGACGTGGATCAGCAGCGTGGGCATCGGGGGAGGTGGGCTCAGACGTCGATGTGACGGAGCTTCATCTGCACGTCGCTGGACCAGTGGTTCGCGAAGCCGCGCACGCAGGTGGACAGGTAGCGGTCGTAGTCGTCGAACACCTGGTCGCCCCACGTGGCGCGGATGTCCTTCTCGTGCATGCGCATGCGGCGCAGCCACTCGCCCGTGGTCTTGCCGTAGTCCGTGCGGCGGGTCTTGAGCTCGACGATCTCCCAGTAGGGGTTCACGGCGGCCACGAGCTCCTCGAGCCGGGGGTTGAGCCCGCCGGGGAAGATCACGTCGGCGGTGAACTTCATGTCGGCGATGTCCTGTCGCAGCCGCGGCGCGCGGTTGCGCAGGATGGCCTGGAACCCAAAGTACGACCCGGGCTTCACCCAGCTCGCGCACTTGCGGAAGTACTCCCGGTAGATCTCGATGGCCATGCCCTGGTTCGCCTGCGCGGGCGAGCACAGGTGGTCGATCATCTCGATGGAGATCAGGGCGTCGTACTTCTCCTCGGGCTCGTAGTCCTTGTAGTCGCAGATCTTCACGTCGACGCCGGGGAGCTTGCGCGACATCACCTCGTCGGCCTGCGCCGTGGAGAGGGTGATCCCGTGCGCGCGCTTCACCCCGCGGGACGAGAGGTACTCAAGGTTCGCGCCCCAGCCGCAGCCGATGTCGAGCACCAGCTTGTCGGGGTTCACCTCGGCGAAGTCATGGAGCACGCGCACCTTGTTCTGCTGCGCCTGCTCCAGGGTCTCGTCGGCGCGCTCGAAGACCGCGCAGGTGTAGTGCATCCGCTCGTCCAGCCAGAGCCGGAAGAACTCATTGGACACATCGTACGAGACCTCGATCTCCTGCTTCGTGGACGTCACAACTCACCTCATCCGACACGGGGAAACTTGGCGTGCGCTGCGTATCTCCGACCACGGCCGCGCGTCAACACCGCGCGGGGCAGAAACCCCGGTGCGTGCCGCGCTACACGCCGTGTCGCGGGCTTCGCACCGCCCGTCGGCCGCGGCCGCCCGGTGCTCGCTGCTTCTGTGTTTCCCCCACCGCGGTGACCGCCCCCGACGCCGCCCCATCCCGCGCGCAGGGAGCGACCCGCCAGGGTCGGCGACGACCCTCGCTCGGACTGACAGATTCGTTGCTACGTTTCAAGCAGGTCGGCCATGGCGCCGTTATGGGCCTTCGAGGTCGGCCATGAGTGATTCGATGGGGGTTCTCTGTGTCTCAGAAATCGCGACGGGTGACATGCAGCGCGTACGCGCGGCCAGCCGCGGCCTCGGCGTGGAGGACGCCGCGGTGCTCGACGAGGGCGCGGCGCTGGCGCGCCTGCGGGTGCAGCGGGAGGTGGTGATCGTCGACGCGCAGCACCGCCACGCGCGCTCGCTCCTCGCGCACCTGCGCGGCGACCGGGACCTCTGCGATCTGCCTGTGTTCGCGTTGGCCCGCGGCGCGGATCGCGAGGACCTCGTGCGCCCGCTGAGCTGGGGAGCCGATGAGGTGCTCACCCCCGGGTCCCTGTCGAAGCTCGAGGGGCTGCTCGCGCTGGCG
>JBILLI010000204.1:0-10987 GCA_044376155.1 Polyangiales bacterium | reverse complement strand
GACGCTGGCCTTCGCGAGCGAGGGGCGGCGGCGGCTCCACGCGGGGGTGCTCCGTGCGCAGGGGTATCGCAGCCAGTTCTGCGCGTCGGCCGACGAGCTGCGCTTCTGCCTCGACGACCCGAGCAGTCAGGTGTTCATCGCCGAGGCCTCGGTGCTCACCTCCCCCGCGGTGCTCCGCGCGCTGCGAGCGCGTGACCCCCTCCGGCGGCCCTGGACCGTGGTGGTGTCTGACGCCGACGGCGAGGTGTGGCGAGACCTCTGCGACGAGGGGACCGCCCTGGTGCCCGACAGCGCGCCGATCTCCGACGTCCTTCACCGCGCCCTGCAGGTCCGCGCCGCGTCGTGCTTCGAGCTCCGCGCCACGCCGCGGCTGCACCACGAGGCTGTGACGCACTACACGGTCGGCGGGGTCACGGTCACCGGGCTGTCGTTCAACATCGCCCGCGACGGGCTCTACGTTCGCGCCGCGGCGCCGCCCGCGCGGGGCACCGCGCTGATGCTCGAGCTCACGCCCCCGGGCGCCCACGCCGCGGTGCGCCTCGAGGGCGTGGTGGCGTGGTCGAAGCCCTTCGGCAGCCGTGCCTTCGCCGCGTCGCCACCGGGCTTCGGCGTCGCCATCGCCGGCGGCGGCGAGGCCCAGCTCCTGCGTTGGCGCCGCGGGTACGAGCGCCTGCGGGCCGCGCGCGACCCCGCGTCGGCGCGCGCCGCCGCGTAGCGCGACCCCCCTGCGTGGCGACCTCCTCAAGCGCAAGACCGCCACGCCCGTTCACGCCCCGTTGACCACCAAATGAGGGAGATCGCGACGTGACGATCAGGCAGCGCTTCGGTCTTCTGGGACTTCTGATCTTCCTCGGCTTCGGCGTCGCCGGAGGGATCGCGAAGAGCACCGTCGACGCCCTTCGCCCCGAGGGGGAGGCGCTGCGCGCGGTGTCTGACGACAAGGACCTGATCGCCGACGGCCTCCCGCCGCCGCTGAACGTCGTCGAGAGCCTCGCCGAGGCGTCCCTCGCGCTGCGCACCGAGGGGGAGGACCGCGGCGCGCACCTGCGGTCGATCACCCGGCTGAAGGGCGAGTTCGAGCAGTCGTTCGCGCGCTGGAGCGCCCATCCCCGGCTGCGCTCCGGGTCGCTCACCCGCGTGGGGAGCACCGCCCGCGAGTTCTTCTCCGCCGTGGACCGCGAGTTCGTGCCGCCGCTGACGCGCGGCGACCGCGCCGAGGGTGACCGGGTCTTCGCCGAGCGCCTGAGCCCGCTCTACAACGCGCAGCACGAGGCCATCGTGGCCCTCATGACCGAGGCGCAGCGCCACGCGCGCGCGGACCTCGGCACGATGTCGCAGCTCAGCGACAGCCGACCGCGGGTGATGATGCTCGCCTTCGCGGGCCTCCCAGGGCTCCAGGCGCGCGCCGCGCACCTCGAAGAGTTCGGCCAGGCGCACCATCGGGATGAGGTCCCCGCGCACGAGGAGGAACTCCGCCTCGCCGCCGCGGGTGAAGTACGCATCGCGCCGCGGGCGCAGGGCCTCGGTCACGGCGAGGCTCGGTACGATGTAGGTCTCTGCGCCGCAGCGCACCAGCATCCCGTCAATGACCGCGAGGGTCAGCGGGAGCATCAGCCGAAACCGCGTGCCGTGCCCCGGCGTTGACGTCACCTGCACGGTGCCGCGGAGCGCCTCGACGTTGCGCTTCACCACGTCCATGCCCACGCCGCGGCCCGAGATCTCCGTGACCTGCGCTGCGGTGGAGAACCCCGGCGCGAAGATCAGCGCGTGCACCTCGGCGTCGCTGAGCGACTCGCCGGTGCCGTGCACCACGCCCTTCTCGATGGCCTTGCGGAGGATCAGGTCGCGGCGCAGCCCCCGGCCGTCGTCGGCGATCTCGATGATCACCCGCCCCCCCTCGTGGTAGGCCGCGACGCTCAGCGTGCCCACCGGGGGCTTGTCGGTGCGCTGCCGCTCCTCGGGGCTCTCGACCCCGTGGTCCACGGCGTTGCGGACCATGTGCACCAGCGGGTCGCCGATCTGCTCGACCATGGAGCGGTCCATCTCGGTGGCGTCGCCGCGCACCTGCACCTCGACGCGCTTGCCCGTCTGCTTCGCGAGCTCGCGCACCATGCGCGACACGCGCTGAAAGCTGCCGCGCAGGGGCACCATGCGCATGCGCATGGAGAGGTCTTGCAGGCCGCGGGAGAGCTTCGAGAGCTGCGCCAGCGTGGCCCGCAGCCGCGGGGACGCGGCGCTGATGATCTCGGGCGCGTGCGACACCTGCGACTCGACGATGATGAGCTCACCGATCATCTCGACGATGGAGTCCACGCGCTCGACGTCGACCTTCAGGGTCTCCTTGAGCTTCACCGCGCCCGGCGCCTGCGAGGCCGCGCCCTCGGGCTGGGGCGCGAGGCTCCCGGGCGGCGCGAGGCTCACCCCGGGCGGCGCGGGCTTCGAGCCCAGCTCCAGGAGGCTCGGCGTCACTGGGAACACCAGGGTGGCGTGGCGGGTGAAGTCCGACGACAGCAGGTGCGACACGAGCACATCGAGCCGGTCCGGCGTCGGCGGCGCGGCCCCGCCCTCCATGCGCGCGCGCAGGCCGTCGAGGAGCTCGCGCATGAGCGCGCTGGCGTCGAAGACCGCGTCGAGGCACTCCGCCTCCAGCCGCAGCTCCGAGGCGCGCACGCGGTTCAGCAGCGACTCGGTCGCGTGCGCGAGGCGGGTGATGGGCTCGACGCCGAGAAAGCTCGAGACCCCTTTGATGGTGTGAAACCCGCGAAAGAGCTCGTTCACCTGATCGGGTGACGCGCCCTCGCGGGCGGCGACCACCAGGATCTCCTCGGCGCGACCGAGCTGTTCGTTGGACTCCGACAGGAACTCGCCGAGCAGCTCGAGCGTCTCGGAGTCGGGCATCGGAGGATGTTCGGGATTCGCGTCCATGGCTCGGCGAGACACCGCGGCGGCGGGTCGAGGGACCCGGCGAGGTAGGGGTGTTCGACAGGCTGAACGGTCCGAGGGGAGGCTCGCTTGAACGCGCGCAGACGCGTTGGATCAGTCGGTGATCGGGCCGTCGGCGGTCGCGTCGAGGGTGACGACGTCCCCCGCGGCGGCGTCGGCGGCGAGGTCTCCGGGCACGTCGCGCGCGCCCCCGTCGAGGCGGGTCACGGCGACACACCCCGGCCGCAAGAGCTCTTGATCCCGCAGCGCCACAAGGACATCGGTGAGCCGTTGGACCCCGACAGGCGGTGGCGTGCAGGCCGCCGGCGCGCACACCCGGCACGGGTCGCCGAGGATGATCCGCCCGTTGCCGCGCTCCACCACCAGCACCGCCCCCCCGGCGGTGCGCGCGTCGCAGCCGAAGATTGACTCCCCCGCCGCGAGGGCCGCGGTGACCTCGCGGTCGGTGAGGGCCGAGGCGACCTCGTCGACGTCCACCGCATCGACCGCGCCGCACGCGGGGATGGAGGTCTCGCACACCGCGGGGGTGGTCATGCCCGAGAGACGCCGCTCGAAGCGAAACCGCCGCGGGAGCGAGAGGGTCACGCGGTCGTCGCGCGCGCCCGGGCCCTCGGCGAAGAAGCGGTAGTCGCCGGGCAGCTCGCTGATGCACGGGCGGTCCATGCGGTCGGCGTCGAGCTGCCCCGGGAGGGGGTCGACGTCGGTGAAGTCGAGCACCTCGGGTCGGGTGGTCGACCGGTCCGAGCGGATGACGTCGAAGCCGAGCACGTCGAAGCGGAGCGCACCGTCCATGGGGCCCGCGTCGGGGAACGGCCGTGGCGTGCTCCCGTCGCCGCACCCGACGAGCGAGAGCGCCAGCAGCGCAAGGCCTGCGGCGCGCCTCACGGGAGCTGCGCCCACGGCGGGGGGTCGGCGTCGCGGCGCGGCGCGCGCGGCTGGTCGAGCACGCCGCGCAAACGGATCAGCAGCGCGCTGAGGGTGCGCGGGTCGCGCGCGTCGATGGCGACCCCGTCGTGCGCCCGGGCCATCGCCGCCGCCACGCCCAGGGGCGCCTCGTCGGCCTTGGTGAACACCATGAGCCGCGGGATCGACTGCAGCTCAAGCTCCTCCAACAGCGCCTCGGTGGTCGCGATCTGCTCCTCGTAGCGGGCGTCGCTGGCGTCGACCACGTGCAGCAGCACGTCGGCGTCGGCGGTCTCTTCGAAGGTCGCGCGAAACGCCGCCACGAGCTCCTTCGGCAGGTCGCGAATGAAGCCCACGGTGTCGGTCACGAGCATCTCCCGGGGTCGCCCGTCGGCGTGCTCGTCGCCGCCGAAGACCAGCCGTCGCGAGCGCGGGTCGAGGGTGGCGAAGAGCTTGTCTTCGGCGATGACCGACGCGCCCGTGAGGGTGTTGAGCAGGGTGCTCTTGCCCGCGTTGGTGTAGCCCACCAGCGCGGCCGAGGTCATCCCTGACTTCGCCCGCCGCGAGCGCCGCTGCCGCCGCTGCGCCGAGAGCTCCTTGAGCTGCCCCTCGAGGTGGGTGATGCGGTCGCGCGCGCGGCGACCCGCGATCTCGAGCTTGGTCTCGCCCGGGCCGCGGCCGCCGATGCCGCCGGTGAGGCGCGAGAGCGCGTCGTCTTTCTGCCCGAGGCGCGGGAGCATGTAGCGCAGCTGCGCGAGCTCGACCTGGAGCTTGCCGTCGCGGGTCTCGGCGCGCTGCGCGAAGATGTCGAGGATGAGCTGGGTGCGGTCGATGACCTTGAGGTCGGTCACCCCGGCGATGGACGCGGCCTGCGAGGGCGAGAGGTTGCGGTCGAAGATCAGCACCTCGGCGTCGCGCTGCATGGAGCGCAGCACCACCTCGTCGAGCTTGCCCTTGCCGAGCACCCACCGGGGATCGATCTGCTCGCGCACCTGCACCACCTCGTCGACCACGCCGACGCCCGCGGTGCGCGCGAGCTCCCGGAGCTCCCGCAGGGAGTCTTCGATCTGGTGCGCGTTGCGCTTGTCGGTGACGTGCACGAGCATCGCGCGGCCGTCTTTGCCCACCACCTCGCGGGCGGTGGTGACGCGGGCGAACTCGGCCTCCAGGGCGCGGATCATCCCGAGGAAATCCCCGTCCATGCGGTAGACGGGCACGGGGCCCTCTTCGCGCCAGAGCTTGCCCTCGGGGTTCTCGGGGAGGAGGTGGGCCCAGTGCACGTCGCCGACGTCGCCACCCTCCTTCGCCTGCACCGCGGCCACGAGGTCGAGTCGCAGGCGCGAGAGGTCCACGAGGTCGTCGTGGGTCAGCGGCTCGCCGCGGAGGTGCGTGTGCAGCAGGCGCAGCCCGCGAAATCGACCGCTCGCCGCGCGCAGGCGCCCGATGTCGGGGAGCATGAGCTTCGTCGCGTCGCCCACGATGACGTGCTCCACGCTCCCGCCGCGGTTGACCAGCACGCCGACCTGACGGCCCGTGGCCGCCGAGGCATCGACGAGGGATCGCGCGAGCTCTGGGGAGAGGATGCGGTCGCTGGGGACGCGGCGGCGGGCGATGCGCTCGATGGCGCGGAGATCACTGGGGGCGAGGCCCGTGGTGTTTCCGTGGATCTCGATGGGACACCTCCGAAGGCAACAGCGTAGCCCACGCGCCCCCCCGAAGCGAAACACACAGCAGCGTCATCGCGTCGCGGCGGCGCTCGACCCCGGGACGGAGGGCCCGCGCGGGGCCGCGCACCCGCGTCGCCGCGCGCACGATCAGCCGCCGTCGCCGCCCGCCTCGATGTGGCGGGTGAGCGCGAGCAGCGACTCGCGGAGCGCGGCGAGCTCGCGGAGCGACCCCTCGCGGGTCACGTCGTACCCCACGCGGCACGCCACCTGGGCAGGGACGGCCTTCGCCTTCGCGCGCAGCGCGCGGCCCGCGGCGGTGAGGTCGAGGTGCACCACGCGCTCGTCGTCGGCGCCGCGTCGCCGGGTCACGAGGCCCTGGGCTTCGAGGCGCTTGAGCAGCGGCGTGAGGGTGCCCGAGTCGAGGGCGAGGCGCTCGCCGAGCTGCGAGACCGACAGGCCGTCGCGCTCCCAGAGCACCAGCATCACGAGGTACTGGGGATAGGTGACGCCGAGCGGCGCGAGCAGCGGGCCGTAGGCGCGCACCATCGCGCGGGAGGCGGCGTAGAGGGCGAAGCAGAGCTGCTGGTCGAGGCGCAGGGCGTCGGGCGTCTTGCTCATCGACCCGACGACGTATCACGCCACGCGGAGGTCGACCGCGATGTTGCCGCGGGTGGCGCGGGAGTACGGGCACACCTCGTGGGCGGCCCGCATCAGCGCCTCGGCCTGCGCCGCGGGGAGCTCGGGGAAGGCACCCACGAGCTCCACGGCGAGGCCGAAGCCGCCGCCCGACGGGCCGATGGCGACGTTCGCGGTGATGTGCGCCGGGCCGGTGGTGACCTTCTGCATCCGGGCCACCATCGTCAGCGCGCTGCCGAAGCACGCGGCGTAGCCCGCGGCGAAGAGCTGCTCGGGGTTGGTGCCCGGCCCCCCCGCGCCGCCGAGGCCCTGGGGCATCGAGAGGCCGAGGTCGAAGCTGCCGTCGTGGGTCGAGACCCGGCCCTGGCGGCCGGCGGTGGCGGTGGCGGTGGCGGTGTAGAGCGTCGCGTCGAGGGTGTTCATCGTGGTGGCTCCGTCGTTCGTCGGGGACGGGATATATCTTGCACACAATTGAATTGCGAACAATACAAATTCACAACGGGCGTGGGCGCGCGGCGAGGCGGGTGCGCGTCAGGGGTTCACGAAGGCGGTGCGGGTCTCGAAGCGCAGGCCGGCGGAGATCTGCGTGCACATCCCGCTGTCGTTGGGCGCGAGGTCGGAGAACAGTCGCAGGGTGCCGACGAGGGTCTGCTGGAGGTCGGCGCCGATGCCGTACCGGATCAGGGTCTCGCCGAAGGGCACCGCGGGCACGCCGCCGCCGATGATGCCGGAGAGCGAGCCGTCGGGGCGCACCGTGGCGCGGATGCGCGCGCCGCGCAGGTCGAGGATGAAGCGCGCGTCGAGGGCGGCGAAGGGCAGCGGGAGGTCGAAGGGCCCCGCCTCGATCACCCCGTTGCGGATGCGCGCGGTGGTGCGCGTGGGGGCGTCTTCGCGGGCGACGTCGAAGGTCTGCCCGGGGTCGAGGCGCATGTCGCTGCCGACGAAGGGCATGCCCTGCACGCGCTGCACGGTGACGTTCACGCACTGGTCGTTCTGCGGGTCGTCGAGGCCGTCGAGGGTGATGGCGATGAGCAGCTGGCCGTTGTTCACGGCGGCCTGCACGAGCCCGTCGACGGCGCCGCCGGTCATCATGTCGACCACGGGGAGCAGCCGCGCGACCTGGTTGTCGATGCCCGGGGTGCCGTCGGTGCTGGTGAAATCCGCCTGGCGGCAGCCCTGGGCGTCGCCCGCGGTGCTCACGCGGCCGTCGAGGTCGAAGCCGTCGGCGACGGTGCTGCGCATCGGGTCGGGGCGAATGAACCCGTAGGTCGAGAGGACCATCGAGCGCGAGGTCCCGGGCGAATCGCAGGCCGCCAGCGGCCGCGGCGCGTCGACCCCGGCGTCGGACGCAGGCCCGCCGTCGCCGCACCCGATGGCGGCGAGCGCGAGGAGAGTGGTGGCGCGGCGCAGGGAGCGAGGGATCATCCCGGGAGCATACCCTCCCCGGGCGCCAGAGAGGGCTACGGGGACGGGATGTCTTCGAGCACCTCGTCTTCGTCCGGGAAGCGATGCTCCTCCAGCTTGGAGAACACCCTCCGCCCGTCGACGAAGACCTCGAAGGCCCCGCGGCCCCCCGGCACCAGGGTCGCGGTCACCCCGCGCGCCCGTTCAATCGCGGCCGCGAGACTCGCGGCCCGGGGCTTGTAGTTTCAAGCCAGGCAATACTCGATGCGGATGTTCATCCCCGCACCATGGGGCCGCCGGGGTCAGCCGTCCAGGTGCTGCCGCGCCGAGGCCGACCATGTGCCCTGGGGTTCGAGCTCCAGGTATTTCTTCCAGTGCACCCGCGCCTCCACCCGACGGCCGAGCTCCGAGAGCGCCATGGCGAGGTTGAAGTGCGCCTCGGCGAAGTCCCCACGGAGCTCCACGGCGCGGCGAAAGAGCTCCACGGCCTGCGCGTGCTCGCCGCGTTCGACGAGGAGGTACGCGAGGTTGTAGGGCGCCTCGGCGAGGGTGCTGTCGGCGCCCATGGCGCGGCGGTAGAGGGCCTCGGCCTCGGCGCGGTCGCCCGCGAGGAGCCGGAGGTTCCCGAGGTTGGTGAGGGCCGTGGCGAGGTTCGGGTCGAGCTCCACCGCGCGGCGGTAGGCGGTCTCGGCGCGGTGGCGGGTGGTCTCGTCCTCGTCGAGGCGGAGGCCTTCGAGGTAGGCCTCCCACGCCTCCTGCTGGCGGCGCGAGATGCGCGGGCGCAGCACCCGCACCACGTCGTCGCGAATGGCCCGCACGTTGAAGTCGAAGATGCGCTGGCCCGTGACCGGGTCGAAGGTCACCCCGGCGTGTCGCGCGAGCATCTGCGCGCCGTCGCTGCCCACGCGGGCCTCGATGAGGGGCTGCGAGAGGTCGGGGAGGTGCTCCCGCAGGGCCTCGATCGCGCGGCGGATCTGGGTGGTGGGAAAGCCTGCCTGGAGCAGCCCCTTGGCCGCGCGCACGGCGATGAGGTCGGCGAAGCTGTAGACCTTCCCGCGGCCCGCCTGGCCGGTGGGCGCGACGATGCCCAGGCGCTCCCACGACGCGAGCTGGCGCGGGCCCAGGGCGAAGAGCTCGGTGACCTCGGCGCGGCTGAAGGTGCGCGCGACGGTGTCGCGGTCGGGCGCGCGGTCGGTGGTCGGCACGCGGCGGAGGTTGTCGCTCGCGGCGCGCTGCCCGCGGGCGAAGTCCACGTGGATCACATGCCCCGACGCGGGCGCGTCGCCCCCGGGTGGCCGCTGCTGCTCTCCGCTCATCTGTGTCCCGGGAGGGTAGTACGCCCCCGGCACGGCGGGAACATTTCGTCCGGGGCGATTGCATCCCCGGGAGCTTCGCGCGATGGGGTGGAGCAACCCTATGGTGGTGATCGGACTGACGGGCGGCATCGCGTGCGGCAAGAGCACCGTGGCGGCGATGCTGGAGGCGCGGGGCATCCCCGTGGTGGACGCCGACGCCGTGGCGCGCGACGTGGTCGCCCCGGGCACCGAGGGGGCCGAGGCCGTGCGCGCGCGCTTCGGCGACGCGGTGATGGCCCCCGACGGAGGGGTGCTCCGCGCGGCCCTCGCGTCGCGGGTGTTCCCCGTGGCCGAGGAGCGCGCGGCGCTCAACGCGATCCTGCACCCGCGCATCGCCGCGGAGAGCGCGCGGCGGTTGCAAGCCCTTGGAGCGCAAGGACATCCGTTCGCCGTGTACGACGCCGCGCTGCTGGTCGAGACGGGCTCGTGGCGGGCGATGGAGGCCCTCATGGTGGTGAGCTGCGCCCCCGCGGTGCAGCGCGCGCGGCTTCTCGCGCGCAACGGGGGCGACAGCTCCGACGCCGACGCGCGCATCGCCGCGCAGCTCCCGCTGGCCGAGAAGGAGCGCGTGGCCACCTGGGTCCTGCGCAACGACGGCACCGTCGACGCGCTCGCGGGCGTCGTCGACGCGGTGGTCGCGGAGCTCCGCGCGCGCTACGAGGTGGCGACGTGAGCGGCGAGGTCACCCTGGTCACGGGCTTTCCGCGGCAGCTCGCGCGGCTGGTCACCGCCGAGGTGTGCGCCCGGGGCGGGCGCGTGGCGCTGCTGGCCCGAGCGCGGCACCTCGACGACGCCCGGCGCTTCGCGCGCGAGTGCGCCCCCGAGGGGGCGGTCGAGGCGCTGGAGGGTGACGTCACCTCCATCGACCTCGGGATGTCGGGGCGGGAGTACGTCGCCCTCGCGGAGCGCACCGCGGCGGTGCACCACGCCGCCGTGGCCACGCCCGACGCGGCCGACCCGCGGCTCGCCTCGCACCTCAACGAGCAGGGCGCGCGGGAGCTGCTGGAGTTCGCGCGGGTGCGGCGATCGTCTCCGCCGCGGGTGGTGCACTACGGCTCGGTGACCGCGGCCGCGGGGATGCGCGAGCGGGTGCCCGAGTCGCTGCTGGTCGGCGAATCGCCGCCGCGCGACCCCGTGGCGGCTTCGCTGCGGCGCGCCGAGGCGCTGCTCGCGCGGGCGTGGGACGAGGTGCCCTCGACGCTGCTCCGCGTCGCCACAGTGGTGGGGCACTCGCACACGGGGGAGGTCGACCTGCTCGACGGGCTCTACCTCGTGGTGCTGCTGATGATGAGCGCGCCGCGGGACCTCGTGGCCCCGCTCCCCCTGCGCGACGCGGCGACGCTCAACGTGGTGCCCGTCGACCACGTCGCCCGCGCGGGCGTGGCCCTGGGCGCGAGCGCCACCGCCGCGGGGCGCGTGGTGCACGTGGTGGACCCCTCGCCCATGTCGGCACGCCGCGCGCTGGAGCTGCTCTCGGCGACCGTGGCACAACGCGCGCCGCGGGGGATGGTGCCCGTGAACATCACCCGCGCCCTGCTGCGCACGCCGGGCATGGACCGCCTCGTGAAGAGCCCGCGGGCCTTCGCCGAGCGCATCGCCGGGCGCGCGCACTACGAGAGCGACGCCCTCGGCGCGCTGCTGGGCCCCACGGCGCCGCGGTGCCCGCCCTTCGAGGGCTACGTCGAGGCCCTGGTGGACCACGTGCGCGACCGCCTCGCGCGCAGCCCCGTCACGCACGACGCCGTGACCGAGGCCGACGACGACCCGTTGATGTAGCCGTGCGGAGAGACGGCCCCCGCGGGGGCGCTCAGGGGCGGCGGTACCCGATGCGGAACACCCGTCCGCCCTGGTCGTCGGTGAAGTACAGCGCGCCGTCGACGCCCTGCCGGATGTCCACCGGCCGCACGTTCCAGCCGCCCTGCTGGAGGGCGCCGGCGCTGCTGCGCTGACCAAGCACGGGCTCGATGGTGGCGCTGGTCCCGTCGGGGCTGATCTGCGCGCGCGCGATGAGCCGACCCACGGCCATGGAGCGGTTCCACGACCCGTGGGCGGTGATGAAGAGGTTGCCGCGCCAGCTCG
>JBILLI010000086.1:0-16169 GCA_044376155.1 Polyangiales bacterium | reverse complement strand
CCCTATCCCGCCACGCCCTTCGCCGTCATCGAGAGACAGCCCACGGGGTGGCGCTTCACCACGCGCGACGGCAGCGTGTACGCGTCCGACACCTTCGTGGGCGCGCTCCGGGTGGTGGGCCACGACCCGTCACAAACCCTTGCGACACAAGTGCTTCGGTACACCTACGAGTCTGACGCGAGCGCGCCCCGCGAAGACGACATCGCCCTGCTGCGCCGATTGCCGCTCCACGCCCGCACGCCCCTCCCCCTCCCCACCGAGCGCTGGGAGGCCACCGGACGCACCGACGGACACGTCGACATCCTCCGCGGCGACGAGATCGTGCGCCATCACCGCGACACCCGCGCGGTGATCACCCGCAGCCCCGCGCCCGGCACCGCCTGCACGCTCCACCGCGCCTACCTCGGCACCCGCGCGGTGTGCACCCACGCGGGGTGGGCGCGCGCCATCTTCGCCGAGGAGCGACGGTGGACCGCCCTGCGCGACGAGCTCCACGCGCAACCCCTGGGCGACGTCGCCTTCGACCCGCGCACGCCCCTCTGGGCGGTGGGCGCGGCGTGCGCCGAACTCCCTGCGCCGCAAGGGAATCGCGCGTGTGTCTACCGCCCCGACGGCGTTCGGGTGGATGTCACGCTGCCCTTCGATGGCACGCCCGTGGCGGCCTTCGACGGGGGCGTGCTCTTCGTCGAGTCGCTGCGCGACGCGAGCACCGCGCAGGCCGCGATCTGGCGCGCTGGCACCCTCACCACGATGACCCTCCCGGCCACTCCCACGGCCGCGCGGCAGGCGCGTTGGGAGGGCGACACCCTCACGCTCCCCGAGGCCCGCGCGGTGGTGCACGTGTGGCTGCAGCGCGACCGCGTACGCCGCAGCCACCGGGTCGACGCGCCCGCAGAGACCCGCGCGGTGGTGACGGGCGACGGGGTGGTCTTCGCGGTGGGCGCGCAGGGCGCTTGGCGCGTGGTGGGGCATCGCTTCGTGGTCATGCCCGTGGCCTTCGAGGGCGGCCGCGGCGGGCGCGACCTCGCGGCAGGCGAGGGATTCTGCGCGGGGCCGTGGTGCCGCCTCTCCGACGCGCTGTGGTGGAGCGCCGCGGGCATCGCGTCATCGTCGGCGCTGGCCCACGAGCGCGCGACGGAGCGTTCACCCGACGGCGGGTGATCCTCGCGATGCGTGGGCGCGCACCACGTCGGCCATGTGGTCGCGCAGCGCCTCGGGGACCTCGGGGTAGGCGGGGAGAAAGACCATCTCCGCGGGCCACCTGGCGCACACCGTGGGGTGCGCGTCGGGGCGTGACGGCGGGGCGGTGAGCGCGGTGATGGTGCTCGTGCCGCGCGCGGCGTCGAGGCCCTCGCGCCGCAGGGTCTGCACGAGCGCGTCGGGATCGCGCACGCGCACCGCGAAGAGCCAATGGGTGCGGTCGGTCATCGCCGCGCCGAGCACGGGCACGCCGGGCAGCGCGCGCCGCAGTCGCTCGCCCGCGTCACGACGTTGGGTGATGCGCGCGTCGTCGAAGTCACGCAGGGAAGCGTGCAGGGTCGCGCACAGCGCCGCGCAGGGCCGCGCGCGAATCGCCTGCACGAGCGCCTCGGCGGTCGCCGCCGGAAAGCCCTTCACCGCGGCGGTCATTACCGCGTCGAGGGAGGACCCGTTGCGCTCCACCCCGCGCGCGAAGGCGCCGTAGCGCGAGGGCGCCCGCAGCCCCGCCAGCCCGAGGTAACTCGCCACCTTGCGGGCGTAGCGTGCGGTGGACTGCACCGGCCACGCGCGCATCACGTCGCGCACCCGCGCGCGAACGGTGGCGTCGCGCACGCGCATGAGCCCACCCCCGAGGGCCGTGGCGGTCTTGATGGAGCCGAAGCTGTGCAGGCTCACGTGACCCGCCGTGGCCGCGCGAAGTCGCGCCAGCCCAGTGAATCCCTGCGCGTCGTCGTCGACGAGGAGCACCCCTCGCGCGTCACACACCGCGCGATACGGCCGCAGGTCGACCCGTGCGCCGAAGAGCTGCGCGAGGACCACCACGCGCGTGCGCGGGGTGATCGCGGCGTCGAGCGACGCGACCGAGGGCGCGAGGGTGTCGGCGTCGCAGTCGAGGGGCACGGGCACGAGGCCGTGGGCCGTGACCACGCGGGCCATGTCGGGGATGGTCCACGCCGAGAGCAGCACCTCGTCGGCCGCGGGGAGCGCGAGGGCGGTGAGCAGCGCGTCGAAGCCCGAGCGCGCCGACAGGGTCGCGATCACCTCACGGTGAGGGTCGACGAAGCGCTCCAGGGCGTCCATCGCGTCGGGCGGCGGGCTCGCGCACACCGCCAGCGCGCGGACCATCGCGGCGGGTTCGATGTCGATGCGATGTCTCGGGTGCAGCGCGCCGCTCACAGGAACCGCCGCGTGCCCCGGGTGCCCTCAGAGACGAAGCCCTCGCGGCGTTGATAGTCGGGCGCGAGCAGCGCGTCGATGCGGTCCATCAGGGCGTCGGTGGCGCGTTGCAGCACGTCGCGGTGGGCGCGCTCGTGCGCGGCGTCGAAGGGCACGAAGTCGTCGGGTAGCCCCGGGAGATCGGGCGCGAACGCCTCGCCGAAGCGCATCGTGAGGGTGCCGCCGCGCACCAGCGGGCTCTGCCCGACGTAGACCTCCCGCGCGCCGCTGAAGCCCACGGGCAGCAACGGAACGCCCAGCGCGCGCGCGAAGGACACCGCGCCGATGCGACCCCGCCCGAGCCGCGCGGAGACCGTGCCCTCGGGGTAGATGTGCAGCGAGTGGCCCGCGCTGACGGCGACGCGCGCGAGGCGCAGGGACTCTCCCAACAGCGCGCGGTAGGTCCGCTGCCAGACGTCGCGCAGGCTCGTGTCCCGGGGGTCGAAGGGCACGCCGAGCACGCGCCGCGGGGTCTCGCGGAGCGCGCGGGTGAGGTCACCGTCGGGGAGGGCCACGTCGGCGTCGAGGTGGTCACGCAGCGCGCGGTACTCATCCTCGGTGGGGCGACGTCTCAGGGTGTCGGTCACATCGCGGAGGATCACGTAGCCCTTGGAGGCCAGCGGGATCACCCCGGTGTTCTCCATCACCGGGCGCATCCAGGCGACGTGATAGTTCTTCGCCTTGGTGATCGTCGCGATGGGCACGCCCCGCGCCCACATCGCCGAGCGGAACGACAAGAAGTCATACTTCTGCGACGAGTTCGACGCGTAGATCACGGGCGTCGCGGGCGGGGTGAAGTTCTCCAGCGCGAGGCGCGTGCGGGTGAGGCGCTCGAGGGGCTGGTACGTCGCCGCCACCGCGCGCTGCCAGCGAGCGCTCGGGAGGATGCGGTAGCGGGCGAGGTAGTCCAGGTCGATCATCGCGACGCATTGGAGCGCAGGGCCTCGGGTGCGCGCAATGAATCCTCGGGGCGAGCCTCGGCGCGTCGGGTGAAGACCGCGTGGCCCACCGCCGCCGCGGCCGCGAGCGCCGCCGCGCCGCACCACATCGCGGTGGCCCCGAGGTGCTGCCGCGCCGACGGACCCACCACCGGCGCGATCAGCGACGCCCCCGCCCAGCACAGCGAGTACGCGCCCTGATAACTCGAACGCTCGGCCGCGGGCGCCACGTGCGAGACGAAGCTCGGCGACGCGCTGGAGAAGGCCACCTCGCCCAGCGTGAACGCCACCATCGCCCACGCGAAGCCCGCCGCGTTGTGCGCCGCCGCTGCCAGCATCGCGCCCACCATGACCGTGGCGCTCGCGCCCGCGAGCATCGCCCACAGCGGCCTCCCTCGCGTGAGCCGCACGAACACCGGCTGCGCGGTGACGATCAGCACGCCGTTGAGCGCGGCGATGAGGCCCACCTCGCGCACGCTCACGCCGCGGGCGCGCTCCTCCAGGACCATGGTCGTGAAGGCCTGCAGGAACACCGTGAGCATCGCGAATTGAAAGGCCGCGAAGGCGATGAAGCGCGGGTCGCGCAGCGCCGACGCCGGGGATGCACGGCGCGCCGAGTTCTCGGCCTCCACCGGGCGCGTCTCGGGCACGCGGAGGTACACCAGCGCGCAGAAGAGCAGCGTGGTCACCGCGTCGCCCACGAAGAGCCAGTGGTAGCCCCGCGCGCTCAGGGCGCCGCCGAGGGCCGCGGCGAAGGTGAACCCGAGGTTCACCGCCCAGTAGAAGTACCCGAAGGCCCGGACGCGATCCGCGGGCGCCACCACGTCGCTCACGGCGGCGCTGAGCGCGGGGCCGTAGCCGTTGGTCACGCCGTGCAGAAAGGCCGCGACGGCGATCCACGGGCCCGAGGGCGCCGCGCCGAACCCCAGCAACACGACCGCGTTGGCGAGGCCGAAGCCCAGGATCGTACGACGACGGCCGTAGCGGTCCCCGAAGGCGCCGCCGAGGCTCGCGCCCACGAGGCTCCCCGCGCCGAAGAGCGAGAGCACCATGCCCGCGGCGGCGTCGGTGTAGCGCAGCCGCTCCGTGAGGTACACGGGCAGAAACGTGAGGACGAAGCCGCCGAGGCGATTGATGAACTGTCCGACCCAGAGGATCCAATAGACCCTCGGGAGCCCAAGAAAGTCGGCTGACATGGCGAGAGACCCGACGTGAAGGAGGGAGGAGGTTCAGGGCGCCGAAGCCGCGCCCCGGGAGGGAGGCACGACGGTGCCACCAGGGACCTCGCCCGTCCACTGCGCGGTCGCCCGCGCCCCCGCCCACGCGCTCTGCGCCTCGGCCACGAAGGTCACCGTGACCCGCCGTCGCGTCGCCGCGCGCAGCGAGACGGTCCACGTTCCGTCGGTGTGCGCGGGCTGCGTCCACCGTGTCGCCGCGCCCTCGCGCCAGACCCCCGCGGGCAGCTCCACGCGCACCGTGGTGGACGCGCCGAGGTCGCCGGGCTGCGTCAGGCGAAGGGAGACCTCGCCGTCACCGATCCCGTTGGCGCGCAACGACATCGGCGCACCGACGGAGCAGGTCGGCACGGGCGCACAGGCGGCCGCGGCGCATTCGTTCACACAGATCGGCGCCGAGGCGGGATAGGGATAGGTGCCCGCGGCGACACGCACCGAGCGCTCGCTCACGCCGTCGCAGCGCAGCGCGTCGAGGACATCGGCGAGGTGCGGCGCGTGCTCGCCGCTGGTGCAGGTGCCGCCACCCATGGCGACCCACGTCTGGGTGTTGCAGCGACCGAAGGGCGCGAGGTTCATGCGCGGGGAGCGCACCGCGTCGAGCACCCGCGCGGAGCCCACCGCGGGGTCACCCCGCAGCGCCCAGAGGATCGCGCTGACCTCGTTCTCGTCGATGGCCTGGAGCAGCGGCGCGTCGGGGTTCGGCCGCTGCCAGCGCGCGCCGTTGTAGATCTCGCGCTGCGCGATGTTCCACCAGAAGAAGGTGCCGCCCGCGACGGCGTAGTGCCGGGGGTCATCGCGCAGGTCGGAGCTCGCGAACGTGGCCCACCCCTCGGACCACGCGAGCCCCGGAAAGGTCGGCACCCCGAGGAAGTGCGCGCCGCCCTCGTGGGGAATGGTCCCCCACGCGCTCATCACCCAGTGCCCGAACTCGTGCAGCGTCACCGCCGGGGACCACCAGTTCTCGTGGGTGTCTCCCGTGAGCCAGAGTTGCCCGTCGTAGCGCTGCCCCTGCACCGTGGTGGGGAGCAGCTCCGAGAAGCACGCCCCGCAGTCCCAGCGCACGCCCCGTCGGACCCACACCGCGAGCGCGTGCCGCGGCGCCACCCCCGCGCGTGCGCGCACCGTCGCGTAGGCCGTCGCGAGGTCGTCGAAGACCGAGGCCCCCGGCGCGTCGTCCAGCGGGATGGAGAGCGTCGCGCCATCGGGCGGCACCGCGAAGGGCCAGGCGTGCGCCCTGCCCAAGGACGTCTCGCGCCCGAAGGCGGGGTTCTCTCCAGGGCCCGTGGGCAGTCCGGGGTCGCCCACGAGGATCACCGTGCGTCCATCCTCCCCGAGCGCCGCCACGGCTTCGATCACATCACCCGCGTCGGAGGTCGCAGGCACCTCCAGGGTGAACCGCCCCTCAGCGTCGGTGATCCCCCGCGCGAGCACGGTGTCACCGCGACGGTAGCGCATCGAGAAGCCCCGCGCGGGACGGTCCACGGTCTCGCCCCACGAGAGCAGGTTGGCCGCGATGATCCGTCGCGCGTAGCGCAGCGACGCGCGGAGCGTGCGCGTGGTCGGCAGGTCCACACACGCGGCCGCGAGGGCGTCGCCGACACAGCGTCCCGCGCAGCTTGCGCTCACCCACGCGCCGCCGTCGCAGCGCGCGAGGGTGCGGCGGTCGTTGCATCGCGTCGCGCCCGGCACACACACCCCTGCGGGCTCACACGCGCCGCGCTCGCCGCGCATCACGCAGCGCTCGCCCGCGCCGCAGCGGTACTCCCGCGCGACCGCCTCGCCGCTCTGCGTGCCGCAGGTCTTCACCGCGTCGCCGTCGCACCACCGCCCGGTGGAGCTCGAGGTGCACCTCCCCGCGGCGGTGAGCGTGGTGGGCACGGTGCGCACCACAGCGTCGCGGCAGGTGCCGGGGGGCGTGTCAAAGACCGGCAGGTCGCGAGTCACCACGTCGGCGCCGAGGTCGTCCGACGCGTCGAGGTCGCGCATCGGCCGCTCGCCGCAGGCAGGGAGGATCAGACCGAGCGCAAGGGTGACCGCGGCACGCTTCACCCCACAAGCCTAGCGCGTCGGCTCAGAAGAGGAACCCCGCGTGCACCGAGGGCTCGAAGCGAAACGCCTCGCCGGGCATGGGCATGGACTGCCTGGTGAGCGAGTGCTGCGCGCTCAGCGCGACGTTCTGCACCGCACGAAACTCGGTGAAGAAGCGGCGACGACCCGACCGCGCGGAGATGATCCCGATCTGCACCTGGGGCGCGAAGCTCGTGACCCGGGTGTAGTCGAAGAACATCGCCCGCACCTGCATCCCACCGCCGGCGTAGGGCACCCAGCTCGTCGCCGAGCCCAGGAACCACGACAGCCCGAACTCGGCCGCGAGCACCCCGCTCTCTCCGTCGCCCGCCACCTGCAGCGACAGGCCGAACTGGATCATTCGCGCGGGATTGGTCACCCGCATGTCGAGGGC
The DNA here is from genome assembly GCA_044376155.1 of Polyangiales bacterium. Classification (GTDB taxonomy): domain Bacteria; phylum Myxococcota_A; class Polyangia; order Polyangiales; genus JAWKRB01. The sequence goes on along the minus strand of JBILLI010000086.1, from coordinate 9,120 downwards.
GCCGCCGAGCTCGAGGCCCGAGCCCGGGATCGGCAGGCTCAGCGTCGCGCGAGGTCCGATGAGGAACTCGGCCGAGGCGGCCGGGGCGAGCGTGGTGGCGGCGAGGGCGAGGGCCAGGGTGCAGATCGTGCGCTTCATGACCCATCCCCATCGCATCGTGCGTGCCACACGGATTCTCCGGGCATCCCGCGGGAGGGGTGTCTGCTCCTCCGAACAGTCGCGTCCGATGCGTGTCTGCTCTCGCTTGCAATGCGCCGCGGCGGGGCGCGAGATCCCGGCGCATGAGGAAGTACAGCCACGACGTGGTGCTCCGCCTTCGCATCCCGCACCGCCCGGGGCAGCTCGCGGCCATCGCGGCCTCCATCGCCGAGCACGGCGCGCTGCTGGGAGACATCGCGACCCACAGCGTGGGGGAGAACGACACCGTGCGCGACCTCACCGTCGAGGGCAGCGACGAGGCGCACATCGAGGCCGTGAAGCACGGCATTCGGGCCCTCGACGGCGTGGAGCTCATCGCGGTCACCGACATGGTCTTCGAGCGCCATCGCGGGGGAAAGCTCGCGAGCCGCGCCCGCGCGCCCGTCACCACCATCGCCGACCTTCGGTACATCTACACGCCGGGCGTCGCCCGGGTCTCGCGCGCCATCGAGCGCGACCCCGACCTCGCGTGGGAGTTCACCGGCATCGGCAACTCCGTGGGGATCTTCACCAACGGCACGCGGGTGCTCGGCCTCGGTGACGTGGGCCCCCTCGCGAGCATGCCCGTGATGGAGGGCAAGGCCGTGCTCTACGACCAGTTCGCGGGCATCTCCGCCACGCCGCTGCTCGTCGACTCCAAGCGCGCCGACGTCTTCATCGACACGGTGGTGCTGCTCTCCAAGACCTTCGGAGGGATCCACCTCGAAGACATTCGCGTGCCCGAGTGCTTCGCCATCGAAGAGGAGCTCGTGCGCCGCCTGCGCAAGCCCGTGATGCACGACGACCAGCACGGCACCGCCACCGTCGCCCTCGCCGCGCTGATCAACGCGTGCGCCATGACCGGCGTCGACCCGAAGGCCTCGCGCGTGGGGCAGATCGGGCTCGGGGCCGCGGGCAGCGCCATCGCCCGCATGGTGCTGGCCTACGGCGCGAAGGAGGTGCTCGTGACCGACCCGTCGCGCGAGGCCGTCGCGCGGATGCAGTCCATGGGCGGCACCCCCTCGGACCTCGAGACCATCCTGCGCGAGTGCCACATCGTGGTGGCCACCACCGGCCGCCCCGGTCTCATCGCCCCCGAGCGCGTGCGCTCCGGGCAGGTGATCTTCGCGCTGAGCAACCCCGACCCCGAGATCGCCCCCGACGTGGCCCTCGCCGCGGGCGCGTCCTTCGCGGGCGACGGACGCTCGATCAACAACGCCCTCGCCTACCCCGGGATCTTCAAGGGCGCGCTGAGCGTGCGCGCGAGCGCCATCACCGCGCCGATGCTGCTCGCCGCGGCCGAGGCCATCGCGGCCCTCGCGCCGAAGGGCGACGTCGTGCCGAGCCCCTTTGATCCGCGCGTGCACGCCGCGGTGCGCGACGCCGTGGCGGCGAAGGCCACCGCCCAGGGCATCGCCGGGACCGCCACGCTATAGGGTGAACGCGTCGACGAACGAAGCCGCGCCGCGGGTGCACGCCACGTAGCTCGTGCTCGCGCTGCGCCTGCCCATCCACGTGCGCACGAGCATGGTCCCGCGCCAGGCCTGGAGGGTCCATCGCGCGGTGGTGCCGCTGCGCATCTGCCAGGGGTTCACGCAGAGCAGGTAGGTGCCCGAGGCGGGCGCCGCGGCCCAGAAGACGTTCTCGGGGCCCGCGCAGCGATCAGCGCTGTCGGTGGCCGCGAGGGCCGGGCACGAGTCGCGGTCGAGGTTGCCGCCGCAGGCGTTCAGCCGCCCGTAGTAGATCTCCGTGCCGCAGGGCGGGACCACGTGGAGGTCGAGGTCGGCCTGCACGTCCCATGTGAGGGTGAAGCGCAGCTGCCCGTTGCCCACACAGATGTTGGCCGCGCAGGCCTCGCCCGAGGGGCAACACACGGTGCCGCAGCGCGGGCGGCCGTCGGGGCAGCCCACCACGCAGCCCTCGTCGACCATGCCGTTGCAGTTGTCGTCGAGGTTGTTGCCGCAGATCTCCATCGCCGCCGGCCGCACCTCCCCCGGACACGCCGTGGACCACATCGTCGCGCCGCCGGTGGTGGCCACGCAGGGCTGCACCCCGGGCCGACAGATGCCCACGCCCTGCGTGCCCGCGGGGCCGCCGTAACACACCCGGTTCGCGCCCACCGCGCACACGCAGCCCTCGTTGCGCATGCCATCACAGTCAGCGTCGCTGCCGTCACAGCGCTCGGCCGCCGCGGGGAGCACTTCGCCCTCGCAGCGCCCCCATCCGCCGCCGTTGGTGTCGCAGGTCTGTCGGCCACCGCGGCACGCGCCCACGCCCTCGGTGCCCGTCGGGCCCGTGTAGCAGGGACGGGTCTCGCCGGGGGTGCACACGCAGCCCTCGTCGACCATGCCGTTGCAGCGAAAGTCCATGCCCATGCCGCACTGCACGGGCTGCGGCATGCCCGCGCCGGTGCACGCGCCCCAGTTGCCGAACTCGCCGGTGCCCTCGCAGCGCGAGGTGCCCCAGGTGCACACGCCGCGGCCCGCCTGCGAGGGGTCGCCGGGGTAACACCGCTGGGTCTCGCCCGGGATGCACGCGCACGACTCATCGACCCGGCCGTTGCAGTCGTCGTCGAGGTTGTTGCCGCAGAGCTCGCGCGGGCCACACCCGGCCGCGCCGCCGTCCTTGGTGACCCCGCCGTCGTCGCCGGGGAGCACCGCGCCGTCGGCCTGCGCGACGCTTCCGTCACGGCCCGATGCGGTCGCATCGCCTTGCGGCGCACGGACATCGGCGCGTGACCCATCCCCCGCCGCCCCGTCCACCGCACGCCCACCGTCGATGCGTCGCCCCGCGTCGGTGCCCGGACCCTCCACCAGGATCTCTCCCCCCGAGAGCGCGCTGCACGCGGCGAGGGTGGAGAGCAGCGGGGCGAATCGGCGCAGGTCGGGTCGGTCGGTCACGTCGCGTCTCCGTCAGAGCAAAGGGTCTCGATCACAAGCATCAGGTGAGAATCGGCAGCACGCCGTCGCCCGCGTCGCCCCAGCCGTTCACGTCAGCCCCCATGGCCCGCGCGATGGCCGCGAGGAGTTGTCCGTGCCGCACACCGGGATGGTCACTCACGCGGCCCGGGGCGATGCATCCACCGCCGCGTCCTGCGAGCAGAAAGGGCATGTCGGCGTGGCTGTGGGTGTTGCCGTCGCTGACCTCGCTGCACATCAGCACGAGCGAGTGGTCGAGCATGGTGCCGTCGCCCTCGGGCCGCTGCCGGAGCTGCTCCAGCAGGTACGCGAACTGCGTGACCCACCAGCGGCGCTGCTTGAGGTAGTCGGTGAAGAGACGGTTGGTGCGCTCCTGCCGCGCGCCGTAGTGCGACGCCTGGTGCGAGCGCATGTCGAAGCCCGGGTCGTGCATCTCGCTGCCGCGAAAGCGCGACATGATCAGCTCGCTCGTGTGCTGCGACGACTGAATGACGCCGACCTTCGTGAGCCCGCAGGCCATGGCCTGCACCATCACGTCCATCTGCGCGCGCAGAACGGCCGGAAAGTTCTCGGGTTGATACAGCCCCATGCCCGACACGCCCTCGAAGGCGAGGCGGGGCATGCCGCACGAGGTCATGGTCGGGGTCGTCGCCACGCCCGCGTCGGCGCCGGTCATCGTCCCGGGGTTGAGCCGCGCGACGCGGTTTGAGACCTCGCGCAGCGCCTCGAGGTGGGTGTCGAGCTTCACCCGCTCGCTGCCGCCGAGGGCGCCGCGCAGGTCGTTGAGGTCGGCGAGGGCGGTGTCGAGCACGCGCGCGGTGTCGTCGACGACTGGCATCGTCGGGGCGCCCGCGTCGACCGTCATTCCCATCGGGGTGGTCACGGTGCCCATGGAGAAGAGCCGCGAGAAGGCCCGCACGGGGTCGTCTTCGGGCGCGAGGGTGACCTGCGCGCTGCTGTACGAGATGTGCTTGTCGCCCGAGGCGTTGTTCTGGTTCGCCATGGCCCCGAGGAGCACGTGGCGAAAGGGCAGGTCGCGCCCCACGGTGCGGGCGAGGTGCTGGTCCACGCTCTCGCCCGCGCCGCCGTCGCGCGCGGTGAGGAGCTTCTTGGCGCCGCCGGGGTGGCTGCCCTCGTCGGTGCTGCCCATGGTCAGCCCGTTGAGAAAGAGCACCTGTCGGCGCAGCTCGCCGAGGGGCTCGCAGATCTCGCTGAGGCGCACGTCAGAGCCTTCGTTGCGGCAGGTCCAGAGGCCGCTGTCGCCGGCCTGGCTGCGCCCCGCGACGCCGTCGGGGAAGTAGAAGACGATGAGCCGTCGGGCGCGTCCGGCGTTGCCCCACGCGGGGATCGCACGCGCGAAGGGCAGGGCCGCGGCGGCGCCGAGGGCGCACTGGAGCAGCCGTCGGCGGGAGAGGGTGAAGCGCGTGCGTCGGTCGAGGGTCATCGCCGCACCAGAAAGTCGGGGGAGCGCACGGTGGCGATCATCATGGCGTGGAGGTCTCCGCGCTGGGCTTCGAAGTCGCGCACGACGCCGCGCACGGCGCAGCGGTCGAGGGAGGTCTCACGGTATCCGCGCGAGAAGCGGAACCACTGCCGCGCGACGCACGCCCGCGCCGTGGGGCTGCGGGCGAGCGCGGCGCCGAGCTCGGGGAGCGTCGCGAACGTGATGTCCATGCCGCGGCCCCAGCCCTCGGGCGCGTCGAGGAACCCCGCGTGGTCGATGGGCATGCCGTTCTCGGTGGTGCGGTAGCGCCCGACCCCGTCGAACTCCTCGAAGCCGAAGCCCACGCCGTCGATGTGCTGGTGGCAGGTCGCGCACGAGGGGTTCGCGGTGTGCTGCCGAAAGCGCTCGCGGGTGGTCGCCCGGGGGTCGACATCGGGCACCCCACCCGCGTTCGCGGGCGGCGGTGGGAACTCCTGGCACATGAGGTTTCGCCGCACAAAGACCCCGCGCAGGATGGGCGAGCTCTGGTCGGAGTGGGAGGTGCGCGCCATCACCGCGCCGTGCCCGAGGATCCCTGCGCGACGCGGGGTGGGGAGCGTCACGCGCTGCCAGGCATCCCCGCTCACGCCGTCGATGCCGTACCACCGCGCGAGGGTGGCGTTGGCGAAGGACCAGTCCGCCGAGAAGAGCGCGTCGACGCGTCGTTCGCCGTCGAAGAAGGCCGCGGTGATGAAGCGCCGGGTCTCCTCCAGCAGCGCGCCCCGCACGGCGTCGTCGAAGCCCGGGTACACCGCCGCGTTGCGCGGCATCGAGAGCACCTCGTCGACGCCCAGCCACTGCGCGCCGAAGTCCGCGACCTGCGCCCGCGCGCGGGGACTGCCGAGCAGCCGACGGGCCTCGCGCTCGATGGCCGCGGGGTCGGAGAGCTCGTTCCGGGCGGCGGCGGCGACGAGGGCGGCGTCGGGCAGCGTCGACCAGAAGGTGTACGACAGCGCCGACGCCACCTCCCAGCTCGTGAGGCGGAAGGTGCCGTCGCCCTGCGCCGCGCCCATCTCGCTGCGGTAGAGGAACATCGGCGACACCAGCATCGCCCGCAGCGCCGTGCGCAGCCCCGCGGCGGAGGTCGCGAGGGCGCCGTAGCGCGCGCGCTCCGCGGCGGTGAGCGGGCGGCGAAAGACCCGCGTGCCGAAGTCCCCGACGAGGGCGTCGGCGCAGCGCGACGCGTCGGCGCAGCCGAGCAGCGCGGGCAGGCGCGGGCCCACCGCGTCGAGGACCTGCTGCGACGCGCGGAGGTACTCGTTCACGTGCACCGAGGTGACCACGCCGGTCTCGGCGGCGGTGTCGAAGGGATACCCCTCGGGGCGCGACTCCTGGGGGAGTGATCCCGCCGGGTCGAAGGTGAGGGCGCCCGCGGTGACGGTGCCCGCGCCGTCGTCGCAGCGCACCGTGAGCACCGAGTTGCGCCCGCCGTAGCCGTCGGGGGCGCCGTCGGCGTTCGCGGGGTCGGCGATCCAGTCGGTGCCGTCGATGACGAACTTGTACTGGTACGAACCAGGCACGAGCGCGCGCGACAGCTCCCACCGCCGACGCTCGGCCGAGTAGCTCATCGGCCACGCATCGCGAGACCACGCGTTGAAGCTCCCGGCGAGGTGCACCGAGCGCGCGGTGCGACCCTGCGGGTCCCACGCGAAGGTGCGCACGCGACAGTCGGTCGCCGACGCGCCGGGGTCGCCGAAGAGGTCGCGCAGGGTGTTGCGAAACTCCCGACGGTTGAGCAGGCGCAGTCGCCGGGGAGACGGCGGCACCGTGGCGCACGCGAGGCGCTCGGAGGTGAACTGCGCCTTGATGAACTGCGCCATCGTCGAGGCGCACTCGCCCCGGCACGCCGCGGGGTTGCCCAACGGCATGGTCGCGTCGATGGTCTGCGTGAGCTCGGCGACGCTCCGCGCGGTGTCGATCAGCGCGGGACCGCTGCCGCCCTCGCCCGCTTCGCCGTGGCACGACGCGCACATCGACGCCCAGCGCTGCGCGGCCTCGAGCGTCACCGCGCCGGGCTCGCGGGGCCCTGACGGCTGTGCGCCCCCGCCATCACCCGCCGGGCGCGTGGCCTCCGTGGGGGCCTGACTGCACGCCCCGAGAAGGAGCAAGACGGAGATGAGTCTCACGGGGAAATTTCTCTACACCCCCGCGCGCCCCCTGCCCAGCGCGACGCTCAGGCCACGTCGAAGAGCGTCGGCAACACCTCGCCGCTGCGGCCGCGCACAACGTGCTCGAAGGCGCCGACGTTCTCGGGGGGATCGAGGTTCACCAGCCAGGTCTCGGCGCCCATCGAGCGCGCGCGATCCACCAGGCCCGCGGCGGGATAGACCACGCCCGAGGTGCCCGCGGCGACGAAGACGAAGCGCCCCCGCGCCGCGCCGCGCATGAACGACTCGATGCGATACAGATCCGCCGGATCGAGGGCCTCGCCGAACCACACGATGTGCGGCCGAAGGATCCCGAACTCCCCACGGCCGTGGCACGCGGCGCAGCCCGGGACCTCCCCCACGGCATACACCGTGCGGTCCTCCTCCGGGCCGTAGTCGCACATCGCGCAGCGGCTCATGAACAGGTTGCCGTGCATCTCCACGACGCGCTGACTGCCCGCGGCGCGGTGCAGCCCGTCGACGTTCTGCGTCGCGAGCATGAAGCGGTCACCAAGGGCGGCCTCCAGCTTCGCGAGGGCCTCATGACCGCCGTTGGGCCGGCACTGCAGCGCCCCCTCCCGACGCTGAGAGTAGAACCGCCAGACGAGCAACGGGTCGGCCGCAAAGCCCGCGGGCGACGCGACCTGCTCCACGGGGTGATTCTCCCAGAGCCCGTTCGCGTCGCGAAAGGTGGGAATCCCGCTCTCCGCCGACACCCCCGCGCCCGTGAGCACCAGCACCCGCGTGTTCTCGTCGACCACGATTCGTTCCATCAAGCGACGCTACCACGACCCCACGAAGACAGAATATGTCACACCCAACGAGCGACGCGGGGAAGGGTCTGCTACGACGACGAGATGAACGCACATCCTCCCGACAACGACGACGGCTGCGGGGATCTGGTGGAGGTCGAGGTCCGCCCCACCGCGCGGGGCGCCACGGTGCGCGTGCGGTCGCTGCGCACCCGGGCCGCCTTGATCTCCATCCGCTGCCCCGACGACGCCGCCACCGCCTTCGCGGTGCTCTGCGCGGAGCGGTACTGCGCCGAACGCGCACTGCCCCTGGTGATGCGCCCCCGCCGCGCGGCCTGAGCCCCCGACCCAAGGATCCCCTCCTGCCCTCGTCTCACCCGCCAGAGGTGCGCATGGGACAGAAGTTGATGGGGTTGTCGGCGGCGTTGGCGGTGCTGGTGACGGCCCAGAGCTGCGCGCGGGGCCCCGCGGTGCTGACAGAGACGACGCTGCCGATCCGTCGCGTGGTGGTGTACCGCAACGGGGTCGGATACTTCGAGCGCCACGGCCGGGTGGAGGGCGAGCGCGTGGGCTTTCGCGTGCTGCAGAGCGACGTGGGGGACTTTCTCGCGACGCTCGCGGTGATGGAGCGTGGCGGGTCGAGCGTGCGCGCCGCGGCCTTTCCGATGCCCGACGACGCCGTCGAGGGCGCCCCCCCGCCCAACCCCCGCGAGCGCCGCACCGTGAGCCTCGCGCTCGACGGGCGCGACCATGACCTCGTCGTCGGATACACCGTCGAGACCCCCATCTGGAGGCCCTCCTACCGACTCGTCTTCGGTGAAGGCGGCACCGCCCAGGTGCAGGCCTGGGGCATCGTGCAGAACATCTCGGGCGAAGACTGGCGCGACGTGCAGCTCGCGTTGGTCTCGGGCGCGCCTGTGTCGTTCCGCTCCGAGCTCGCCACCGCGATGATTCCCCCGAGGCCCGTGGTCACCGACCGCGGCGCGGTCATCGACAGCGTGCCCGTCGCCGAGACCACCCTCGCCCAGGCCGAGGCCCCGCCGCCGCCGGTCGCGGCGCCCGCCGCCGTGGCGCCCGTCCCCGAAGCCGTCGACGAGGGCGACGCCGAGGCGATCTTCGACGCGACCCTGCGTAGCCGCGAGAGGGCAGGCCGACGACGCTCCGCCGCGCAACCCATGGCCGCGCCCGCGAGCCCGATGCCCCGCGGCAGACCGGCGGCGCCAGTCAACGACCGGCGCATCGTGCAGACCTCGACGCCGCGCAACCTCGCGTCCCTCGCGGCGCTCGCGGTGCAGGGCGGGGCGACGCGCTACGACCTGCCGCAGCAGGTGACGGTGCCCGACCGCAGCGCGACGATGGTGATGCTGGTGGCGCGCGAGATCCCGGGCTCGCGGATGTACCTCTTCGCGCCCGACCCCGGCGTGGGCGACTCCAACGCGCACCCCTTTCACGTCGCGCGCTTCGAGAACCGCACCGGCGCCCTGCTGGAGCGCGGTCCTCTCGCGATCTTCGAGCAGGGTGCGTTCCTCGGGCAGGGCATGCTCGAGACGCTCCCCGACGGCGCCACCGCCACCGTGCCCTTCTCGCTGGAACGCGCCATCGCCGTCGAGTCGACCAACACCTGGAACACCGAGGGCCAGCGC
>JBILLI010000607.1:0-4756 GCA_044376155.1 Polyangiales bacterium | reverse complement strand
CTACCGCCGCGGCGCCCCCGGCGCCAGCGAGGCGCGTCAGGTGGGGGTGATCACGGCGTCGCTCGGGGCGGAGAAGACCCACGCGTCGAGCACGGCCTCGTCGGGCACCGCGGCGATCGCGGGGTGCGCGCGGTCGATCGTGGTCTCAAGGGGCCAGGTGGTGTGATCCCCTTGCAGCGCAGCGTCCCAGCCGCACGCGAGGGCGCCGTGCACCGACCCCTCGACGAGGAGCTGCTGCGCCGGGGTGCGTCCCTCGGGGGGCACGAAGGTCACGCGACGGCGGAGCCGCAGGCGCTCGTGGGTCTCGAGCGCGCGGAGGTCCTCGAGGGGGTCGGTGACCACGTGGGAGTCGATGCCGGTGCAGAGCCGCACGCCCGCGTCGCGCAGGGCCGCGAGGTCGGCGAGGCCGTCGCCGAGGTCGCGCTCGGTGGTGGGGCACACGCACGCGAAGGCCCGCGCCGCGCCGAGGATGCGCGCCTCGTCGGCCGTGAGGTTGGTGGCGTGCACCGCCACGAAGCGCGCGTCGAGCACGCCGAGGTCGGCGAGCAGCTCCACGGGGCGACGGCCGTGCTCCGCGAGGCACGCGTCGACCTCGCCCTGCACCTCGGCGACGTGCATGTGAAAGGGCAGCGCGTGGGCGCGGGCGTAGGCGTGGAGGGCGGTGATCCACGGCGCGGGCACGGCCCTCACGGAGTGCGGCGCGACGCCGACGCGCACCCGGGGCTCGTGCGCCCAGCGCGCGCGGAGGTCGTCGAGATCGTGGAGCACGTGGTCGACGTCGGGGTCGCAGAAGCGGCGCTGCCCGGCCTCGGGCGGGAGATCCGCGCCCGCGCGGGCGTAGGCGGTGCGCAGGAGGGTGATGCGCAGGCCCGCGTCGAGGGCGGCCTGCACCACGGTGTCTCCGAGGAGGGTGCGCTGCGCGTAGGGGGTCCCGTCGGGCTGGTGGTGCACGTAGTGGAACTCCCCCACCGTGGTCACCCCCGCGCGTCGCAGCAGCGCGAAGGCCCGCGCCGAGATCGTGGCGATGGACTCGGGCGTGAGCGACGTGGCGAGTCGGTACATCGCCTCGCGCCAGGACCAGAAGGTCCCGGTCTCGGTGGGCGCGCGCTGGGTGTTGCCGCGCAGCGCGAGCTGAAACGCGTGGGAGTGGGCCGTGACGAGGCCGGCGACGTGGAGTCGGTCGCCGTCGAGGCGGTGGAGGGGGTGCATCCGGGGTGCGACATCGGAGCGTGAGGGCGCCCGGGACGTCAACCGCCCCGCGAAGAGTGATACACCCCACGGCCGAACGGTCATGGCCGACGAGAAGCAGTCTTCCGCCCACGCGCGTCCGGTGCTCCTCGGGGTCGACCTCGGCGAGCGCCGGGTGGGCCTCGCCCTGCACGACGACCCCGACCTCGACGCGCGCCCCGCGGGCACCCTCGACCTGCGCGACGTCAAAGACCCCGTGGTGGCCCTCGCCGAGCGCGCGAAGTCCCTGGGCGCCACGGAGATCGTCGTGGGTCTGCCCCTGAACATGAACGGCACCGACGGCCCCGCGGCGAAGAACGCGCGGCGCACCGCCACCGCGCTGCGTCGGCGCGTCGGGCTGCCCGTGCACCTCTGGGACGAGCGCCTCACCACCACGCAGGCGCAGCGCTCGCGCACGGCCCTGGGCAAGAAGGGGCGCGAGGGCATCGACGCCGAGGCCGCGGCGATCCTGCTGCAGGCCTTCGTCGACGCGCGGCGCGGAGGCAGCGGGTGGCAGGCAAGCGACGACTGAAGTCCTCCGGGGCGCCGCCCGCGAAGCCCGCGCCGTCGAAGCCCTCCCCCGCGAAGCCCGCGGCGAAGCGCGCGCGGCGGGGCGGTCGCAAGGGGCGTGCGGGCTATGTCGTGGCCGTGCTCGCGCTCGCGCTGGGCGCGGCGGCGGTGGCCGCGGTGGGGGTCTACCTGCTCACGCCGCACCACGGCGCGGGGCGGGCGGTGCGGGTGGTGATCCCCGAGGGGGTGGGCGCGGCGGGCGTCACGCGGGCGCTGTGGGACGCGCGGGTGATCGAGCACCCATGGCTGTTTCACGCGATCGTGGCCGTCACCGGCACCGCGCCGCACGCGCGCCGGGGCACCCTCGCGCTGCGCGATGACCTCACCCCGCGGGCGGTGCTGCGCGCGCTGCGCAGCGGGTCTGCGGGGGTGCTGCGGGTGACCTTCCCCGAGGCGTTCACGCGCTTCGACATCGCGCGGCGGCTGGAGAGCGTGGGGGTGTGCTCGGCCGAGGCGTTCCTCGCGCACACCGAGGACCCCGCGGTGCTCGCGCGCTACGGGGTGCCCGCGGTGCCGGGCGTGCCTGCGTCGCTGGAGGGCTGGCTCTTTCCCGACACCTACGACTTCGCGCCCGACGCGGGCCCCGAGGCCGTGGTGGCGCGCATGACCCAGGTGCTCGCGCGGCGGCTCGACGCGGTGAAGTCGGCCAACCCCGCGGGCGTGCTGCGCGCCGCGGCGCTGGTCTCGGCGCTGCCCGCGGAGCTGCGCGGGGTGTCACCCGGCGGAGGCGTCGCGGCCGACCCCGTGGATCGCGCGGTGCTCACCCTCGCCTCCCTCGTCGAGCGCGAGACCGGCGCCCCCGAGGACCGCGCGCACATCGCCAGCGTGTTCTGGAACCGCTTGTCGCGCAATGACTTCACGCCACGGCTGCTCCAGAGCGACCCCACGGTGGTCTTCGGGTGCAGGGTGATGCTGCGCGCGGGCGCGCCCGACGCGGGGGGGGCGTGCGCGGGGGTCGAGGGGGCGCGTCCGGCCATCACCTCGGCGATGCTGACCGACGGGACGAACCCCTGGAACACCTACCGCCACGAGGCGCTGCCGCCCTCGCCCATTTGCAACCCCGGCGCCCGCGCGCTGGAGGCCGCCCTCGCGCCCAGCCCCGACGAGGACCTGTATTTCGTGGCCCGCGGTGACGGCCGCTCGGTCTTCGCGCGCACGCTGGAGGAGCACCGTCGCAACGTGCAGACGTACCTCCGGCGCGGTCCGCGGGATGGCGGCAGCGGGCCCTGACTTGAGCGCCGCGGCAGGGACGTGCTACCGCAATCGCCCCGTGGCACCGCGCGCTCCCCGACGGACCTCTCTCGGCCTCGCCCTCGCGGCGCTGCTCTCTACGGCCGTCGCGGGCGCGCAGCAGGCGCCCGTCTCGCACACGGTGCAAGACGGCGAGACCCTCTCGCAGATCGCCCAGCGCTACCACGTGAGCACCGCGTCGCTGGCCGCGCGCAACCACCTCGCGGCGCCCTACGCCCTGCGCCGTGGGACGACCCTCCGCCTGCCGCACACCGCGGTGGCGCCCGCGGTCACGGCCCCGGCTCCCTCGGCCCGCACCACCCCCGCACCGCCCGCGCACGCCGCCCGCGCGCCGACGCCTCCGCGGGTGGTCCCCGCGCCCGCGCCGCCGCCCCGCGTGCGGTCGCAGACGCTGGCGTCGCGGTCGACGGTGAACCGTCGGGGCTCGCGCTGGGGCGCGCCGCGCACCCCCGGGGTGGTGAGCCTGCACCGCATCTACTCCGACGAGCGGGTGAGCGCGAACCTGCGGCGACCGGGGCGCAACGTGCTGGGCCTCATGCGGCGCTTCTTGCGCTCCACGTCGGGCGCGACGCACGCCATCGACCCGCGGCTGTTGCGCACCCTCGCGGCGGTGAGCGACCACTTCGGCGGGCGCACGGTGGAGGTCATCTCGGGCTTTCGCCCCTTCCGCCGCGGGCAGTACACCCCGCACTCGAACCACAACAGCGGCCGCGCGATCGACTACCGCGTGTCGGGCGTGCCTCGGCGCACCCTGGTGGACTTCTGCCGCACGCTGCCCGGCGTGGGCTGCGGGTTCTATCCGCGCTCGGTGTTCATTCACATGGACGTGCGCAGCGACCAGGCCTACTGGGTCGACTGGTCGCGTCCTGGGGAGCGTCCGCGCTACGGCCGCGACGGGCAGGCCCCGGCCGATCGCCCCGCGCGCCCCGCGAGCGCCAACGCGAACAGCGCGCCTGCGGCGGTGACCGCCGCGCCCGTGACCGCCGCGCCCGCCGGGGCCGACGGCGAGATGGACGACGTCGCCGACGACGCCCCGGCCATTCGCACCGCGCAGCCCAGCGACCCCGAGCACCACGACGGCGATCCCCCGGCGACCGAGTCCGCGCCCGCGACGGACCTGCCCCCGCCCACGACCCCGTGAGCGCTCACGTGGGGAAGAGCAAGAACCCCACGCCCGAGATCACGAAGTTCAGCGCGATGACCGCGAGCGAGCTGTTCACCACCGCCCGCGTGGTGGCCCAGCCCACGCCCTCGCTGCCGCCCGTCGCGGTGAGCCCGCACCACCCGCTCACCACGGGGATCGCCGCGCCGTAGGCGACGCACTTGGTCACCCCGATGGCCACGTCGCCCGCGCTCACCAGCGACACGTCGAGGTAGGTGCGGAGCTGCACGTCGAAGACCAGGTACGCCGTGGCGCCCCCCGCGGCGTAGCTCACGAGCCCCGCCCACGCGATGAGCGCGAGGGTCATCAGCAGCGACGCGAGGAAGCGCGGCACGATGAGCCAGTGCACGGGGTCAACCCCGCTCATGCGCAGCGCGTCGACCTGCTCGGTGACCACCATGCTGCCGATCTCCGCGGCGATGCCCGCGCCCACGCGCGTCGCGAGCATCATCGCGCCGAGGCTCGCGGCGAGGTCGCGCACCAGCGCCTCCAGGAAGGTCGCGCCGAGGAGCGTGAGGTCAGGCACCACCCGCAGCGCCTGGAGGC
>JBILLI010000606.1:0-4768 GCA_044376155.1 Polyangiales bacterium | reverse complement strand
GGCCATCGCGACGGGCTCGCCCACGCGACGCGCGCGCCACAGAAGGTTGTGCGGCGTGACCGTGGGCGGCACGAAGGCCACCACCTCCGTCGCGTAGCCCGCGGCCTCCAGGCGCAGCGTGCGCTCGGCGTCGATGAGCGACGTGACGAACGCGCGCCGCACCGCCGCCGCCCGTGGCAGACCCAGCGACTCGGCCCGCGCCCGCGCTGTCGCCGAGAACGCCACCGCGTCGGCGTAGCAACACGGGACCAACAACAGCCGCTTCGCCCCCCGCGCCACCGCGGCGTCGAGCACCGCGTCGCTCGCGCCGCCGCACGCGTGCAGCGCCACCACCAGCGCGGGCGCCTCGGGCCACGCGCGGAGGTCCCCGACGTCGGCCTCGCGCGCGGTGACCCTCGCGGGGGAGGAGAGCCGCGCCGCGGCCTCGGCGCACGCGCGCACGCGGTCGGGGTCGCGCTCGATGACCACCAACTCCCGTGCGCCCAGGAGTTCCGCCGCGAGCAGCCCCACGCTCCCGCGACCGGCCGCGGCGTCGACCATCACCCCGCGGCGCGAGGGCCACGCGCGGTGCAATTCCCCCAGCAGCGCAACGACTTCGGCGGACTTCTTCTCGTCCTCGCGTCGCAGCGCCGTGCCCTCGGCGCACACGAAGAGCCGGTGCAGCGCCGCCCGCACCGCGTCGCGAGACGGGATCACCCCTGCACCGTGATCGCGCCGTCGCGGGCCACGAGCGTGAGGGACGTGGGCGCGTCGGCCCCGCGCGCCGCGAGGATGGCCGCGATGGGCGCGACCACCCAGCGCTCCACCGCGCGCTTGAGGGGGCGGGCGCCGTAACGCGGGTCCATGCCCAGGTCGGCGAGGGCGCGGAGCACGGCGTCGTCGTAGCGCACGGTGATGTTGCGGCGGGTGAGCCCTTCGCGGGAGAGGGCCTCGTCGAGGGCGCGGCGGGCGATCTCGCGCACGGTGTCGGCGCCGAGGGGGTGGTAGGGCACCACGTGGTCGATGCGGTTGAGGAACTCCGGGCGAAAGAACGCCGCCGCGGCCGCGCGGTAGTGCACGTCGAGGGAGCGCGCCGGGGCGTGGTCGGTGAAGCCCAGGGTGCGCGTCGCGGTCTCGGCGCCGAGGTTCGAGGTCATCATCACGATCGCGTTGCGGAGGTTCACCGTGCGCCCCGTGGCGTCGGTGACCCGTCCCTCGCCGAGGGCCTGCAACAACAGGTCGTGCACGCTGCGGTCGGCCTTCTCGATCTCGTCGAGCAGGATCACCCCGAACGGCTGCTCCCGGAGCCTTCGCGCGAGGGTGCCGTCGCTGCCGTAGAGCCCGAGCAGTCGGGCCGCGCTGCCCGGGTCGGCGTACTCGCTCATGTCGAAGCGCACGAGGCGCTTGCTGTCGCCGAAGAGGTACTCCGCGAGGCACAGCGCGCTCTCGGTCTTGCCCACGCCCGTGGGACCGAGCAGCAGGAACGACCCCAGGGGCTTGCGCGGATCGCCCATCGCGGTCTTGAGGGTGACCACGAGGTCGCGCAGGAGCCGCAGCGCGTCGTCCTGACCCACCACCCGGCGCTGCAGCTGCGCGAGCACGGCGTCGGGGTCCATGGGCACGGCGCTGTCGATGAGGGCCCGCGGGTACCCCGTCTGGGCGGAGAACGCCCCCACCACGGTGTCCCGCCCGAGGGACGGCGCCTGCCGACTGTCTCCCCGTTGGGACGCCGCCGCGCGCAGCAGCGACACCGCGCCGCCGGGCATGGGTCCCGCGCCGAAGCGCTCGGTGAGCTCGGCGGCGACGGTGAGCGCCTCGGGCTCGAACTTCACCCCGCGCGACCGCGCCACCCGCTGCGCGGCGGAGGTGAGCGCGAGCCACGCGCTCGCGCGGGGCAGGGGATGGAGGACGACTGCGCGCAGGGCCTGCACGAAGGGGGCGTGGGTGCGCTCGGCGCGGGCGAGGTCCTCGGGGGTGGTCTCGACGAGGAGCGTGAGCTCGCCGCTCTCCACCGCGGGGAGGAGAAAGCCCGCGCCGTCGAGCCCGCCGAGGCTCTCGAACGCCGCGAGGAACTCCGACAGGCTCTCGAGGTGCAGCGCCGCCCGGCGCTCCCGCAGCGACGCCACCATGCGCTGCGCGCGGGCCTGCCACTCGCCGAGGTAGCGCATGCCCGCGATCATTCGCGCGCCCGAGGTGCTGTAGACCTCGAAGCCCGCGAGGGCAGCGGGCGCCTCGGCCTCGTGCGCGCGGTGCGCGAGCTCGTGCACCAGGGCGGTCTTGCCCGCGCCGCTCTCGCCCACGAGGAGCGCGCTCGCCCGGCGCGAGAGGGTCAGGAGCTCGACGAGCTGCGACAGCTCGGCGTCGCGCTGAAAGGCGCGGTCGAGCATCCCCGCGGCGGCCTCGTCGTTGAGCCGACGGCACGACTCGGCGAGCCCCGGCGGGAGGGGATCGGGTCCCTCGCGGCGGGCGCGCGCGGCCACGGGGTCGTCGATGTCCTTGCGGGGCAGGGGCTTGTACTGCACCGTGAGGGTCTCGACCGACTCGGCGCCCTCGTAGGCGACCTCGCGCAGCCGCGGGAAGGGCGCCATGAAGAGCGCGTGGCGAATGAGCTCTTCGACGTACGCGTCGAGGTCGTCGAGCACCTCCAGGGTGCTCTCCAGCCCGAGGCGGGGCACGGTGAGCACCACGGGGCCGGTGAGGGGCGCTCCCTTGGGTGCGCGCTTCGCGTCGGGGCGCTCGGGGCGCAGGAGCACCGTGAAGCGCATCGGCACGGGGAGCAGCCGACGGTGCTGCCGCGCGCGCAGCACGAGCTCGACGCGGCGCAGCTCCAGGCGGGGCCACCAGGTGACGGCGTGGGTGAGTCCGTCGAGGTCCCGCGCGAGGAGCTTCTCGAGCACGGCGGCGAGGTCGGCGCGGGCGGTGCCGAGGTCACCCGCGAAGGCCGCGAGGTGGGGAAAGCCCAGCACCGACGCGCTCACCGCGCCGCCCGCGAGCCTCCGCACGAAGAGGTGAAAGCGCTTCTCCATGCGCTCAGCCCCCCCGCTCCAGGGCCGCGAGCTGCGACTCGTGCGCGCGCGCGGCGATGGCCGTGGCGACGTGGTGCCAGCCAGAACCCTTGTGCCGCAGGGTGATCCGCGCGGGCAGGGGGTCGACCACGAGGTCGTCTCCCGCCGCGCGCCGGGCGCGTCGGGCGGCGCGGTCGCGGGCCCAGGCGTCGAGCCGCGCCTCGTCGACCTCGCCGTCGAGCACGAACACCCGCAGCAGGTGCCGCGCGGTGTAGCCCGCGTTGGGGATCTCCGCGAGGGCGTACCCCTCCATCGCCGCGACGAAGCGTCCGAGGGCGTATCCCCGCACGCGCACACAGACGGCCTGCGCGGCGCGGCGCGGGGCGTCGGCCTCGGGCTCGGGTGACACGGCGAGCTCCCCGAGGGACGCGCGTCGCCACAGGGTCGCGTCGCGCACGAACACGGCGGTGTCGGCGAGCCCCGTGGGGGCGGCGAGGGCGAGGTCGCAGAGCAGGGCCGCGGCGCCCGCGCTGACGCAGGGCTCCACGAGCAGCGCGAGGGTCTCAAGGTCGCCCCGGGCGGCCGCGTCGAGGCGGGCGCCGAGGGCCACGGCGGCGTCGTCGAGGGGCGCGAGGACCTCCTGCGCGACCCGCAGCGCGCTCTCTTCGTTCACCCGGCTCGGGCGCTCGATGAAGCCCGCGCGGGGGCGCAGCCCGCCCCGGTAGCGGTTGTGGTCGTGGCGCGAGCTGCCGTGCTCGCTGAGGTGGTGCGAGGCGGCCTCCAGGGGCTCTTCGACGAAGCCGTCGGTGAGGCGCTCGTCCTCTTCGGCGAGGTCGAGCTGCGCGCGCAGGGCGGTGAGGGCGTCGAGGAGCTCCACGGCCACGGGGACCTCCCGGCGGTCTCCCGCGCCGACGTCGCGCATGGCCTCGGTGCGCTGGCGTTGCAGGTCCTCGACGGCGTCGCTGGCCACGAGGTCGTCGAGGGTCTCGCGCAGCGCGGCGAGGGCGCGTCGCGCTTCGCCGAGGGTGGCGTAGCGCGCGAGGGCCTCGCGGGGGAGCGTCGGGGCGTCGGGCAGGGCGCTCACCGACATGACCATGTCGTCGCCGAGGCGGTGGAGCGAGACCAGGGAGAGGTCCTCGGCGCGGCGGCGCACGAGGTGGTGGGCGAGGGGCACGGTGAGGCGCTGCTCCATCTCGCGCTTGAGGGGGCGGGCGCCGTAGCGCGGGTCGTAGGCGCGGCGCACGAGCACGTCGAGGAGCTCGGGCTCGACGTCGACGAGCACGTTCGCGCGCTCGATGCCCCGGCGGCCGAGGAGCTCGGTGAGGAGCTGGTCCACCACCTGCCGGAGCGCGTCGCGGGTGAGCGCGTCGAAGGGCACCACGCGGTCGAGGCGGTTGAAGAACTCGGGGCGAAAGAAGCCCTGCGCCGCAGCGAGATAGTGCTGTCGGGCCTCGGTGGTCTCACCCCGCGCGAAGCCCGAGCGCGTCGACGCCTCGCGCACGCCGAGGTTGCTCGTGAGGATCACCACGCACTGCCGCGCGTCGGCGAGGCGCCCGGCGGCGTCGGAGATCCTGCCCTCGCCGAGGAGCTGCAGCAGGGCGTCGAAGACCCGAGGATGGGCCTTCTCGACCTCGTCGAAGAGCACGACGCAGAAGGGCTGCACCCGCAGCGCGCGGGTGAGCTCGCCGTCGGGGTCGCCGGGGTGACCGAGCAGGCGGGTGACGCTCCAGGGCGCGCCGAACTCGCTCATGTCGAAGCGCAGCATGCGCTCCGCGCTGCCGAAG
>JBILLI010000605.1:0-4779 GCA_044376155.1 Polyangiales bacterium | reverse complement strand
GGGGAGGCTCGTCGTGACGGTTGATGCCACGTCGATTCAAGCCGACGCGTCGAAGCGTACGGATCCCTGTTTAGCCCGCGGCAGCAGCAACGATTGATGGGTTGGTACCGCGTGAACACTTACCTCAGCCCTTGAGGGTGATCAGCACGGCCTTGAGGTGACAGCTCCCGCCCGGGGCGGGGGGGAAGTCTTCGGGGTCGGCGAGGTCCTTCATCTGCGCGACCTCGCGGCCCGCGGCGCGCAGGCCCTCGTGCAGGTAGCGACGAAACTTCATGCGGTGCAGGCCCTTGTGGTTGCTGCACGCGAGGATCTTCCCGTTGGCCGCGACCACCACGCCGAGGGCCTCGGCGAGCCCGCGGTAGTCCGACTCCGACGAGAAGCGCGAGTCGCGCGTGGTGGAGTAGCTGGGCGGGTCACACACCACGAGGTCGAAGCGCTCGCGCCGCTCCCGGGCGTTGTGGAGGTACGTGAAGACGTCCATCGCCACGGTGGTGTGCGCGTCGGGCTTGATCCCGTTCTCGGTGAGGTTCTCCGCGGCCCACGCCAGCGCGTCGCGCGACACGTCCACGCTCACGGTGCGCCGCGCGCCGCCCACCGCCGCGGCGACGGTGAACGGACCGGTGTACGCGAAGAGGTTGAGCACCGCGGCGCCCGCGGAGAGCTCGCGCACCCGCCGGCGGTTCTCGCGCTGGTCGAGGAAGATCCCCGTGCTCAGCCCGTCGCCGAGGCGCACGCGGTAGCGCACGCCGAGCTCGGTCACCACCATCGTCGCGGGCGCGTCGTCGCCGGCCACCGCGCGCGGCGGCGCGACCTCGGGGCGGCGCGACGACACCAGGGTGTTGGCCTGCTTCGGCCGGTGCTTCGCGTAGACCCCGCGGAGCCCGAGCGCCACGAGGGCGCGGGCGAGGGCCGGGTCGTGGGCGGGGCCCATGGCCTGGATCACCGCGAAGTCGTCGTAGAGGTCCACGGGGCTGTCGGCGAAACCGTCGCCGTCGTGGGCCAGTCGAAACGCGCTCGTGTCGCCCCGGCGGGCGAGCTCCCAGCGGAGGTCGATCGCGCGCAAGAGCTTGTCGCGCAAGGAGATCTGCTCGTCGCGGCCCTCCAGCGCGGCGCGCAGGGCGTCGGGCGTGGGGGCCTCGTAGCGCGCGCGGTGGCCGTGCGGGTGCGTGAGCGCGAGGCTCGCGGCGTGGAGCATCACCCGGGCCGCGGGCACGCCGCCGTACTCCGTGTCGCCGAGCAGCGCGAAGCCTGCGGCCGCGGCCTGCACACGGATCTGGTGGGTGCGCCCCGTGCGCGGGGAGAGCTCCAGCAGGGCGCGGCGGCCGTGGCGTTCGAGCACGGTGTAGGCGGTCACCGCGAGGCGCGGGTCGTCGTCCGCGACGCGGTCTCGCGGGAGCGCCGGACGCGCGCGCATGAGGCCATCGCGGTCGCGCTCCACGAGGTGCTTGAGGGTGCCCGTGGGGGCGCCCCGGGGCGCGGGCTCGACCACGGCGAGGTAGCGCTTCTCCACCGCGCGGGTCTCGAAGGCCCGGGCGAGGGCGGGGTTGGCCGCGCGGTCGCGCGCGAAGACCAGCAGGCCCGAGGTCTCTTTGTCGAGGCGCTGGTGCACCCCGAGGTAGACCGACGACGCGTCGACGCCATCGCGGGCGCCGAGGTGGTCTTGCAGGCGCGAGACGACGTCGTCGCGGCGGCCCGGGGTGGGCGCGTGGGTCGACACCCCCGAGGGCTTGTTCACCGCGATGAGCGCGCGGTCTTCATGCACGATGTGCTCCGCGCGCCACGGGGCGAACAGGGCGGGGGCTCGGGGCGGCGACGGTTCTGGCACAGAGGTGGCGGCTGATACCACCCGTCGGGGAACTGATACAGTGCAACGCCCGTGTTCATCCCCATCGCCCAGCTCCGCTGCGCCATCGAGCTGGCCGCGGCGACCCCCGAGACCGCGGCGCGCCCCACGCCCGTCGAGGCCCGCCCCGCCAACGCGGTGGACCACGCCTTCGAATACGTCGACGCCCTCATGGGCACACCCCTGAGCGAGCGCGACGTGGTGGGCCTCGAGCCCGTGGCCGTGGGCCCCGACGGCGCGCCCCTGCCCGTCCTCGACGGCAGCACCGCGGTGGAGGGCAACGTCGTGCGGCGCACGGTGCTGATGCCCCGTGGAGGCACCTACGGCGTGCGCGTCGACGGCGTCGGTTCGCTGCGGTACTTCGGCTGCGCCGCGCAGCTCCCGGCCCAGGGTGAAGGCCCCCGGCGCGTGCGCATCGCGCTGGTGCCACGCGCGAGAGACATCGCGCTGCGGGTCGAGGTGCACCGCGACGACGGGCACCGCAACGTGCCCACGTGGGCCCTCGGGCGACTCGAGCTCCGCGCGGATGCGGCGTCGGAGCGCGAGCTCGAGGTACACCCGGGGAGGTGCTCGGGTGAGCGTCCCGACCGCGGGCGCTCGTGGTGTGTGCGCTCCCTCGCGGCGGCGCCGTCGCCCATGGGACTGACCCTGCGCGTGCCCGAGTACGGCCTCGCGCGGGTGCCTCTGGCGTCGGCCGCGCCCGAGCGCACCGTGGAGGTCACCGCGCGGGTGGAGGGGCACCTGCTGCCCGAGGCCGTGCCGCGGGTCACCGCCCTCATCGGGGTGGTCAACGGCGCGGGCGTGGGTGCGCAGGCCTCCCTCGACGTGATCCCCTCGCTGCGCACGCTCGCCGGGACGTGTCCCATGTCTGACACCTGTGTCCGACCCCTGGTGCACATCGCCGCGGGGGCGATCCCCTACGCGCGCGACGTGAACTTCCTGGGACCGGGAAACTCCGTCGTGGCCGACGGATCCGTGAGCGGGCTCATCGCCTTCGGCGAGGTGGGCGGCGGTGTCACGGTGGTCCCTGGAGGAACGGGCGACCGGCTGCGGTTCAGCACGAGCGTGTCGGCCGCGCTGGGGTGGCGGGGCGATGAGGTGCATCCCGCCAACGGGGGGCTGCTGCTCTCGGCCGAGTCCGCGCGCATGGGCGTCGGCTACGAAGCGCGCGTGGGCTACCGCTTCGCGGGGATCTTCGTGGTCGACGCGGGATTGCGCATGCTGGTGTTCCCCGCCTTCGGCTCGCGGGGGCGGGAGTTCTCGTACCTCGGCGCCGCGGGCGCATCGTCGCAGTCGGCATCACTCCTGCAGGTTGCTGCGCTCATCGGATTCGGAGTGGAACCATGAGCACACGCGCCCGCCTCGGCCTCGGCCTCGGGATCTCTCTCGTCGCATCGTCGTGGCTGGTGGCGTGCGGGAGCGAGAGCGCCCCGGGGCTCACCTTTCGCGCCGACGCGGCCGCCGCGCCGTCGCGCGACCCCGAGTGTCGGCGCACCCAGGACTGCGCCGAGAACCGCGTGTGCCAGCCCTCCCCGGGAGAGTCCGTGTCGCGGTGTCAGGTGCCCACCGGGCGCTGCACCCCCGAGCGCGTGAGCGTGGACTGCTACCCCGACGCGCGCTGCGAGACCGGGAGCAGCGGCGAGGGCTCGTGCTCGTTCCGCCCGCCCGTGCGGGTGGTGTTCCCGACCTCGTCGTCGATCGCACTGGAGCGACCCAACCGCGAGTCGGACCTCCCCGTCGGCGCGGGGGTGCTGCTCCAGTGGTCGCCGCTGCGGGGCGTCGCCGGGGCGGTCACCGTGGCCGCGATCATGAACGCGACGCCCACCCTCGATGTCGCCACCGGGCGCATTCGCAACCATCAGAACGTTCGATGGATCTGGTCCTCGGCCGAGCCCGGCGGGCCTGTGATGGAGGGCACCGTCCCCCTGCGATACGGCCGCGCGGGGGTGGACCGCAACGGCGTGCCCGGGGTGATGTACAGCGGCGACACGCTCCCGCAGGGGACCTATTACTGGTTCGTCTTCTCCACCGTTCGCGGCGCGGTCGTGGCGTCGAGCGTCGCGCAGTCGTTCCGCGTCGGTCTCCCCGTGCCCGACCTTCGGAGCTGCACCACCGTCAGCGACTGCTTCGAGTCCGCGGCCGACGCGCTGCTCTACGACTGCGTTCAGTCCGCGTGCCGACGGCGCTGCGCCTCGGAGGTCGACTGCGAGACCGGCCTGTGCGCCCTCGGCGCGTCACCCCCGGCGGGCGGTCGGCGCGGGGCCTACTGCGAGGTCGCGGCCGTCAGCGCGGGCGACGGCGGCGTCGCCGCCCGGGGCGACTGAGCGTCGCGATTTTTCTCGCGAGCGTGTACGTTCGCGCCACCCCCGTCGCCGCGAGGCGACCCCTGAAGGAGGACCCCATCTCGTGAAGCTCCTGCACGCAGAAGAGCTCGCCAGGCTCGCCAATGTTCACAAGAGCACCGTGCTCCTCGCCATTCGGCGCGGCGAGCTGAAGGCATCGCGCACGGCCGGTCGCAGCGCGCGCATCGCGCCCGAAGAGGCCCGCACCTACCTGCTCAAGCGCGGGTGCGAGGTGCCCGCGGAGCTCGAGGCCAAGGGCGGCAAGTCGGTGGTCACGCTGATCTCCGAGGCGCCCGAGATCGTGAACCTCGTGCGCGCCGCGGTGCCCTCGGGCGTGGAGTTTCACCACGAGCAGGAGTTCTACACCGCGCTGATCACCATCGGCGCGTCGACCCCCGACGTGATCGTCGTGGACCTCGACCTGCCCTTCCTCAACGCGCCGATGATCGTGCGCGCCCTGCGGCACAGCGCGTACCTCAGCGACGTGAAGATCATCGCCGTGGGCCTCCGCGACGAGTACTTCGCCGCGGCCCGCTCGGCCGGCGCCGACGAGACCTACATCAAGGTCGACGTCCGCGGCCTCGCCTCGGGCAT
>JBILLI010000083.1:0-16697 GCA_044376155.1 Polyangiales bacterium | reverse complement strand
CGGCAGATGGTCGTCGGCGACTGGCGGGTGATCCGTGTGCACCGGGTGGACCTCGACGGGCACGCCACCCTGCTCGACGTGGCGAACGGCACCTACCTGCAGCAGGGCGTTGACGGCGCCGTGGTGCTGCGCAATCCCGGGGACCTTGCGCTCACCGCGAGGCTCGCGCGCCGCGTCAACCTGGACATGGGCGAGCGCGCGGAGCCCATCGCCGAGGCGCGCGTCGCGCCGGGCGCGGTTCACCGGTTCGTTCTCCCGGCGGCGGCGCTGCGCGCGTGGTGGTCCGAGCCCGGCGCGCGCGCGCGCTTCGTCGTGACCACCGCCGAGGGCGACGCGCACGGCGCGGGAGACAGCGGCGAGGTGTCGCTGATCCCGGTGAGAGACGAGCCCACGGCCCAGCGCCCGCTGGCCGACGGGGAGCGCTTCTGGTCATCGACGCCCCGCGCAGGCGCCGACGGGCCGCCCGCGTTGCCGCCGCCCGGTGAGGCCGAAATCGCGCTGCTGCTGCCAGACTGCGCGCTGCAATGGGGTGCCCTCGAAGACCTCGCCTGGCGGCGGCGAACGGCCTCCCCCGGCACCCCGGCGGCGCTGTACGCATTCACCATCGCCTTCGGCCGGGAGCCAGGCTCCTCGGAGCTCGCCGAGACCCGGGCCCGGCTCAACGCGGCCGTGCTCGGCGTGTGGCCGCTGCGCGATGTGATCTCCGCCTTGCCGCCGACGACCTCCTCGGGAGAGTTCTTCGACCGCTGGCTCTCGGCACGCATGGTGGGCGGCGGTGACTTCACCGAGGTCTACCGCCTGAACGACGGCGTGCTGCGGAGCACCGAGCGCATCTACCGCGGTGCCGACGTGCTGCGCTGAGCGCGGCCCACGCGATGCGTGACGTGCACCGAGCGCGTGCCGAGACCGCGCGAGGGAGCCCTCGGCGACCGCCGTCACACCGCCGAGGGTCGGCGCCGCGACGGGTCGCCAACGACGGGCGGGGGCTTGGCATCTCGCCAGCTTCGGCGAACACTCGTCCGACCCGTGCGCCCCCCTGATGATCTTCACACCCTCGTGCGTGACCTCCTACCGGACGATTGGCGCCACGCGCTGCACGTCACGGCGCGCGCCGACCAGATCCTGATTCGGTTCTGCGACGGCGAGGGGCGGGCCCACACCCTCGACCTCCGTCCCTCTGCGCCGGGCGCGCCGTCGCTGGTCCCCGGCGAGCGGCTCTGCTACGCGTACACCGCGGGGTCGGAGGAGGTCATCGACGACGCGCGCTTCGCCCGCTACCGCGCGGTGCTGTCGACCCTCGCCGGTCGGGAGGACGTGCTCGCGGCGTGGATGCGCCCCGTCCAGACGCCGGATCGTACGCCCACGAACCTTCGCAGCCCCGAGTGGATCGCCTTCGAGGCCGGCCTCAA
Organism: Polyangiales bacterium; assembly: GCA_044376155.1. Taxonomy (GTDB): domain Bacteria; phylum Myxococcota_A; class Polyangia; order Polyangiales; genus JAWKRB01. The sequence continues at coordinate 15,288 of JBILLI010000083.1, read as the reverse complement.
GCCCGCGATCCGCGTGGTGTTCGAGACGCCCGCCGAGCTGGAGGCGCTCGCCGCCGAGGCCCGTGCGGAGGGGTGGGGCTTCTATGCGCCGCCCGCGCCGCTGCGCTTCACCCACTACACCCAGCGGGTCTGCTACGTGGCGCGCACCGCCGAAGAAGCGCGGGCGATCGCCGACCTCGAAGCCCCCGAGGGCCCCGACGGCGTGCGCGTGGCCTCCAACCTCCCTGACAACAACCAGCGCCTCGGCGAGCGGTTGGGGTATCCCGCGTGTTGCACGGCCGAGTTCGCGCGGCGGCTCACGCACGGCGTCACGCGTTGCCCCGACGACACGCTGGCCCACGAGGACTACGCCGCCGCGGCGTGGGCCCAGGCCGGCACCGAGACGCCCCACTGGACGCTGAACAACCTCCTGCCCGACCCCGCTCCGCCGCGGCTGGTCACGTGGTTCCCCTGCCGCTACGACTGCGAGGCCTCCCGTCGCTTCGCCGAGGCGCTCTTCTCGCGCATGGAGGCGCTCACCCCAGAGATGACCGCGTCGTGGCGGGACGCGCTGCGGCAGCGCACGCGCATCGATCGCGCCGGGCACCGCGCGACGCTCCCCACATCCGCGGCCGACGTGCTGTGGGTGGACTTCGACCGCGGCTGAACGCGCGGGCCGCGCTGCGTGCGCTCGGCCTGCTCGGTCGGATGTGCCTGCGCCCCTGCGTGTTCGACCCCTTCTCCGACGCGCCGTCGCCCGAGGAGGTGCGCGAGTCGCTGCGCAAGCTGCTCAACCACCAACGCGGCGCGAAGACGGCTGCGCCCGAGCGACTGTGGCTCCCATGCGCGGGTCGACCCGACAAGGCGTTGCGGCAGTTCGGGTTCACCCCGGCCTCGGAGTGGCCTACGGGCTTCTACGAGTTGAACGAGATGTTGCCGGTGACGTTGGTGGTGCTGCCCGAGCTCGAAGACACGCCTGACACCGTGGCCCTGCGGCTCATGAGCCGGAGCGATTCGCTGAACCGCGCGCTGCGCACCCTGCGCGCGCGCACCGCGGAGGTTCCTCAGGGGCGACGCCTCTTCGTCGCGGTTGTAAACTGGATCCACACCTGGCGCGGCCTCGGCCTTCGCTGGGAGGAGGACGCGATGCTGGACCTCACCGAGACCGAAGCCTTCCTCGAGCGGCAGTTCGCTGCGGGCCTGCAGCAAGGCATGCAACAGGGCATGCAACAGGGCATGCAACAGGGCATGCAGCAGGGCCTCGCGCCGCTGCTGCGCCAGTTCTCCCGACGATTGAACCGTGCGCTCACCGACGACGAGCGCGGCGTGGTCACCGCGCGCCTGAGCACCCTCGGCGCCGATCGCCTGGGCGACGTCGTCCTCGACCTCTCTGCGCCCGCGCTCGCCGCCTGGCTCGCCGATCACGACGCCCGGTAGCGACGCCGCTCCGGCGCGCGCGGGCTACCGCCGACGCCGCCGCCACGCCGCGAGCGCGACCACCAACCCCAACGCCCATCCCCCCGCGGCCCGTGCGCCTGCGGGGCGCGCCGCGCACATCCCGGGCTCGGCCACGCCGCCCGCGCCGCGGTAGGTCTCCCAGAAGTCCGTCACGGGGTTCGCCGAGCCGCAGCGCGCCGCGAGGGACACCCGGGACCGGTTGCCCGCGAGGTCTTCGGCCACCACCGCGACCTGATAACTCGCCCCGAGGCGCACCCGCGCGAGGTTCGCGGCGCGCACCGTGGCGCCCGTGTCGTCCGCGCAGCGGTGCCGCGCCAGCAGGTCGTCGCGCGTGAGGTCGAGCGCGCTCAGGGCGCCCGTGCCGCAGGTGCCGGCGTCCATCGCGACGGGGTCCTGGCTCGTGGGGGGATCGCAGAGCACGTAGAAGCGCGAGAGGGTCTCTTCGCCGCCGTTGGCCGTGCTCGGGCCCGCGTCGACCGCGCCCGCGTCGACCACGTCGGCGCTCGCGTCGACCACGTCGGTGGCGGCGGTCCCCGCATCGGTGGCCGCGGTGCCCGTGCTCCCGTAGGACCAGCGCACCTCGACGCGGTCTTCGAAGTTCGTGAGGTCGACCTCCCGCGGCGGCGCGGGCGGGAGCAGGTCGTAGCGCACGCGGCGGGGCGAGAGCGCCACCACCACGTTGTCGATGACCAGGAAGACCGCGCGGCGCCCGCTGGAGGCGACGCACTGCCCGTTGACCGGGTCGACCAGCCAGCGCGTCGGGATGGTGAAGCGGTAGCGGTTGGTGCCCGCGGCGAGGGAGCCTGTGCAGACGTTGCGAGAGGTGCCGCACAGCTCGAGGCACGTGGCGCCGGGCTGCAGCCGCTCCCCCTCGGAGCACGAGGTGCGCGCCGCGGCCCACACGCTCGGCGCGGAGATCGTCGCGTTGGGGAGGGTGACCTCGAAGGTCCACGACTCGGTGGGACAATCCCGGGGCCCCGAGGCGGCCTCGACGCCCGCGTCGTCGGGCACCCGCGTGGCGCCGGTGCGCCCCACGATCTCAATGGGCGACTGCGCGAAGACCGCGCCCGGGAGCAGCAACAGCGAGGCGACGAGCGCGCAGGACCTCATGGGCCGCGAGAGCAAAGCCGGAAGCGTCGCGGGCGTCAACACGTCCGACAACGCCGGGCGCGCATCGAGGCATTCCTTGAACAACTACAGCTCGATCTGCGTGCCGAGCTCCACCACGCGGTTCGGCGGGATCTGGAAGAACATGTTCGCCGGCCGCGCGTTGCGCGACAGGAACGCGAACAGCGCCTTGCGCCACCGCGCCATCTCCCCGCGCCCGCTGGTGAGCAGCGTCTCGCGGCCGAGGTAGTAGCTCGTGTCGGCCTCGTTCACCGTGATCCCCTGCTCGCCGCAGCGGCGGAGCACGTCCATCACGTTGGGGGTCTCCATGAAGCCGTAGCGGGCGACCACCTGCCAGAAGCCCTCCTCGCGCTTCGTGATGGCGATTCGCCGGGAGACGGGCACCTCGGGCTGATGCTCGGTCATCACCGAGAGCATGATCACCTGCTCGTGCAGCACCTTGTTGTGCTTGAAATGGTGCAGCAGGACGGGGGGCGCGCCGTCGGGGTTGCTGGTCATGAACACCGCCGTGCCGCGCACGCGCGGGGGCTTCGTCTCGCGCACGTCGGCGAGGAAGAGGTCGAGCGGGAGCGTGCTGGCGATCATGTGCCGCCCGAGGGAGGCGCGGCCCTTCTTCCACGTGGTGAGGGCCGTGAAGATCACCGCGCCCACCAGGAGCGGCAGCCAGCCCCCGGCGCCGAGCTTCGTCACGTTGGCCAGGAAGTACGTGAGGTCGACGGCGAGAAAGATCCCCACCAGGCCCGCCGCCTTCGGCAGCGACCAGCCCCAGCGAGAGCGCGCGACCACGAAGAACAGCGTCGAGGTGATCGCCATGGTGCCCGTCACCGCGATGCCGTAGGCCGCCGCGAGGCGCGACGACGCCTGAAAGGTCAGCACCAGCGTGATGCAGGCCACCATCAAGAACGAGTTCACCTCGGGCACGTAGATCTGCCCCTCGGCCTCGCCCGACGTGTGCACGATGGTCACGCGCGGGCAGTACCCGAGCTGCACCGCCTGCTGCGTGAGCGAGTACGCCCCGGAGATGAGCGCCTGCGACGCCACCACCGTGGCCATCGTCGCCACCACCACCATCGGGTAGATCAGGTACGACGGCACCAGCGCGAAGAAGGGGTTCGCCGCCCCCGCCGGCCCCCGCTCCAGCAGCATCGCCCCCTGCCCGAAGTAGTTCAGCAGCAGCGCCGGAAAGACCATCACGTACCAGGCGATGCGAATGGGCAACTTTCCGAAGTGCCCCATGTCGGCGTAGAGCGCCTCGGCGCCGGTGATGCACAGCACCACCGAGCCCAGCACCAGAAAGCCGTGCCAGTGGTTCGCCTGAAAGAACGCCAGCGCGTGCAGCGGGTTGACCGCGCTGAGCACGTCGGGGCGACGCAGGATCCAGGGGATGCCCGCCGCGGCGATGCTCACGAACCACAAGAAGGTCGCCGGCCCGAAGATCGCGCCGACCTTCGCGGTCCCCCGGCTCTGCATCGTGAAGAGCCCCACGAGGATCGCCACGGTGATCGGCACGATGAAGGGCCGCACGCCGCTCGTCGCGACCTCCAGGCCCTCCACCGCAGAGAGCACCGAGATCGCCGGGGTGATCAGCCCCTCGCCGTAGAGCAGCGAGGCGCCGAACAGCCCCATCATGATCAGCGCGGTGTGCCGCAGGGAGCTGCGGTTCGCGGCGTCGGGGCGGTCTGACACCAGCGCGAGCAGCGAGAGGATGCCCCCCTCGCCGTGGTTGTCAGCGCGCATGATGAACGTGAGGTACTTCACCACGATCACCAGCAGCAGCGACCAGAACACCAGCGAGAGGATGCCCAGCACGTTGGTGGGGTTCACCGCCACGCCGTGAGGCTGCGCGAAGCACTCCTTCACCGCGTAGAGCGGCGAGGTGCCGATGTCGCCGTAGACCACCCCCAGCGCCGCCAGGGAGAGCTTCGCGAGGTCGGCGCGGTTGCGGATCACCGGGCCGTGACCGTGCCCCTCGGGCTCCGGGGGCGTGTGCGAAGGCTGCGCCGAGGCGGCGTCGGAACTCATGATCGGCGCGAGTCCTACGCCCAATCGCGGCGCGGTTCAATGCCGGGCGCCCGCAGCGTCCACGCGGTGGAGAGCGCGGCGATCATCCCCGCGCACGCGAGCCAGTAGGGCGCCGCGGAGCCCCAGCGCTCGTAGACCAGTCCCGCCGTGGTGGGGCCCAGCACCCGCGCGAGCGCGCCCGCGGACTGCTGCGCGCCGAGCACCGCGCCGTAGCCGTCGCGCGACGCGACCTTCGACACCAGCGTCGACACCGACGGCGTCACCAGCGCGTTGCCCACCGAGGTCACCGCGATGGCCGCGACGAGCACCGAGCTGCGCGCGACCAGCGTGGCCAGCGCGAGGCCGCCCGCACACGAGGGGTTCGCGCCCGCCGCCGCGGGCAACATCGCCGTGAGCGCCATGCCCGCCACGAGCAGCGTGAGCCCCGTGCGCACCAGCGCGGTCTCGCCGTACTTGCGCGCGACGCGTCCCAGGATCCCCCCCTGCACCACGGCCACCACGAGTCCGATGAGCGCGAAGGCGAAGCCCGTCTCGCGCATGCCGAAGCCCAGGCGCGCGCACAGGTGCAGCGCGAAGGTGCTCTCCAATTGCGTGAACGACAGCACGTGCAGGAACGACATCACCACCAGCGCGCCCAGCGCGGGCGTGCGCAGCGCGTCGCGCAGGGACTTCATCGCGAGCTGCTCGCGCACCACGCGCCAGCGGTCCACGGGGGGCGCGTCGGTGCGGCGGCGCACGCTCTCGGGCAGGCCCCGCCACGCGAGCACGAGGTTGAGCACCGAGAGGGCCGACGCGGCGAGGCCGGGCAGCCGCGCGCTCTCGTGCGCGAGCACGCCGCCCACGAAGGGCCCGAGGATGAATCCCACCCCGAAGGCCGCGCCGATCATCCCCATGGCGCGCGTGCGGTCTTCGGCCTCGGTGACGTCGGCGATGTAGGCCTGCGCGGTGGCGATGTTGGCCGTGGCGATGCCCTGGAGCAGCCGCACCAGGAGCAGCTCGGGATAGCTCCGCGCGAAGCCCAGGAGGGCCATCGAGACCGCCGTGGCGGCGATGCTCCCGAGCAGCACGGGGCGACGTCCCACGCGGTCGGAGAGGGCGCTCCACACGGGCACGAAGACGAACTGCATGGCGCTGTACGCCGCGCCGAGGAGGGTCACCTGCAGGGCGGTGGCGCCGAAGGTGCGTGCGTACAGCGGGAGCAGCGGGATGGTGAGCCCGAAGCCCAGGAGGTCGATGAAGACCGTGAGCATCAGCGGCGCGAGGCGAGGCTTCGGGCGGGGGTCGCTCACTGCGGATCGACGGGGGACCGGAGCACCTCCACCTGGAGGAGCGTCGCCGCGGCGGAGTCGTTGGGCTTGTCGCGCATGCCGCGGGGGAGCTTGGCGATGCGGTTGACCACGTCCATGCCGCCGACGACGTAGCCGAAGACCGAGTGGCGGTCGTTGAGGTGGGGGGTGGGTCCCTCGGTGATGAAGAACTGCGAGCCGTTGGTGCCGGGCCCGGAGTTCGCCATCGAGAGCACGCCGGGGCGGTCGTGGCGGAGCGTGGGGTGGAACTCGTCCTCGAAGCGATAGCCGGGGTTGCCCGTGCCCGCGCCGAGGGGGCAGCCGCCCTGGATCATGAAGCCCGGGATCACCCGGTGGAACACCAGGCCGTCGTAGAAGGGCCGCTTGACCTCGGCGTTGGTCTTGGGGTCGCGCCAGGGGTGGTTGCCCGTGGCGAGGCCCACGAAGTTCTTCACCGTGTTGGGCGCGAGCTTCTCCTCCAGGCGGATCACGATGGTGCCCTGCGCGGTCACGAAGCGCGCGTAGAGCGCCCCCTCGCCGGGGACGTTGATCTCAGGGAACTGCGGCATGGCGTCTGTCTCCAGGGTGTGCGGGATGCGAACGCCGGGGCTTGTAGTACCTCGCGGCGGGAGAAGGGAAGGGGGCGGTGCGGCTCAGGGCGCGAGGACCATGGACGACCGCGGCGGCAGGCGGAGGTTCAACGCCCCGGAGGTGACCCGCACGGTGGCGCCCCCGAGGCGGTCGCGGAGGGTGGTCCCTTCGGCCCAGGGGAAGCCCGTGGGGAGGCGGGTCTCGGCGACGCGTTCCACCCCCGCGCGGTTGAGGGCCACGACGGCCACGGCGCCCTCGTGACGGCGCGCGTACACCAGGGTGTCTTCGGTGGCCGAGAGGGACTCGTACACCCCGCGTCGCAGCGCCACGAGCTCGCGGCGCGCGGACCCGAGGGCGCGGGTGTGGGTGAGGGTCAGGCGCTCCTCGGTGGCGAGGTCGGTGGCGTCGCCGCGCCAGAAGCGTCGGTTGTTGGGGTCGGCCCCGCCCCACTCGCCGTACTCATCCCCCATGTAGATCAACGGCGCGCCGGGGATCGTGAGCATCCACGAGAGCGCGAGGCGGTGGCGCGCGTAGGCCTCGCCGTCGCCCGGGGGGCCCGCGACGTCGTTCCACTGACGTCCGGGCACGCCGCGGTCCCACTGGGGGGATTGCCCGCGGTAGCTCGCGAGGGTGACGAAGCGCGCGGTGTCGTGGCTGCCGATGTACGGGGTCATCACCGACCCGGCGGGGTATTGTACGGCGCTCTGGCGGGTCCAGTAGTCGACGTGGAGCATGCCGCGGTCGTCGGTGGCGAACGCGCGGTAGGGGACGGCGTGGTAGAGCACGAAGTCCTTCTGCCCATCGAGCGCGTTGGGGGCGATGTAGCGCGAGATGGTGTCGTACTCGCTGCGGTTGCACTCGAGTCCGCAGTCGTTCCACCCCATGGCGGTCTCGCCCGTGAGGAACACCCGCTGCCCCGACGCCTCGAAGCGCTCGTGGAGGGTCGCGCGGAGGTTCACCGCGGCGATGTCCTCGACGTGCTTCACCGCGTCGACGCGAAAGCCGTCGACGTCGAAGCGCTGCAGCCACCACGCGGCGTCTTCCGCGAAGCGGTCGGCGGCGTCGTTCACCGACCAGTTCACGTCGGGGAGGTAGGGGGTGAAGAGGCAGTCGAGGCGACGCGCGGTCCAGTCACAACCGCTTGTGCCGCAGACACATCCGGTGCGAAACCAGCTCGCGCTCTCGCGCGCGTAGGCGTGGTCGCGGTGCACGTGGTTGACCACGAAGTCGAGCAGCACGCGAATGCCGTGGGCGTGGGCCTCGCGCACGAGGGCGTCGAGGGCGGCCTCGCCGCCGAGCCGCGGGTCCACCGCGCGGGGAGAGATGGGCCAGTACCCGTGGTAGCCCGTGACCTGGTGGATCCCGTCCTGCGCGAGGAAGGACCCGCCAGGGTTCACGTTCACCGGGGTCATCCAGAGGACGCGCACGCCGAGGCGGTCGAGGGTGCCGTCGGCGATGCGGGCGCGCAGTCCCTGGAGGTCTCCGCCCTGGTAGTCCGCGCGGGGGTCGACGTTGGGGGTGCGGGCGGGGTCGTTCGCGCGGTCGCCGTTGGCGAAGCGGTCGGGCATGACGAGGTAGAGCAGGGTGTCGCGCCACTCGAAGGCCTCGGCCTCGACCCAGAACACCAGGCGGAGCGGCTCGGCATCGGGGGCCTGGGCGATCAGGGTGTATTTCCCGTCGGCGAGGGCGGTGACGTCGAAGGGCGCGGTCCCGTCGGATCCCACGGTGACGGCGGGCAGCGTGCGCTCGACGCCGTCGCGCACGAGCGTGAGGGAGACGCTGCCCACGGCGGCGGAGGAGACACCGGGCGTGACCCGGAGCGAGCCCTGGTATCTCCCCTGCCCCGGCGCGCTGCGGGTGACCGCGCCGCGCACGAGGGAGAGCGTCGGGACGCGGCAGTCGGGCACGCGCACGCCGGAGTTCTCCACGCCGTCGACGTAGCGACGACGACGCGCGGCGGGGTCGAGGGTCCACTCGCCGTCGACGAGGAGTTTGTACCCGTGGGTGCCCACGGGCAGCGGGACATCGCCGACGAACGCGTTGCCCTCGCGGCGCAGGGGCGCGCCGGGGTTCACCCACCCGCTCCACTCGCCGGTGACCTCCACGCGCGTCACGGTGCGCCCCGCGGGGACCTCGTAGCGGAAGGTCGTGGGACAGCGCACGACCCCGCCGTCGCGGGTCTGCACATCGACCACCGCGCGGTCACTCACGGGCGCGTCCGACGTCGGTGTGTCGACCACGGGGGTGTCGATCACGGGCGCGTCCATCGTCGGCGCGTCGATCACGGGCGCGTCGAAGGTGGCGACGTCGCGCGCGGGGAGGTCCGTCGTGGGCGCGTCGACGACCGCCGCGTCGGGGGTCGCCAGCGGGACGTCCCAGCCGGTGTTGTTCAGGGGGTTGCCGCTCCGCGACTCACACGCGGCCAGGAGAGCCAGGGTCACGCCCACACGCCAGCGATTCATGCGAGGGATGGTGCCATCAATTCTGGCGTCTCTGCGCGCCGCGCCGCGCACAAGGTGACGGCGGTGTGACAGCGGTTCCGTCGCGGCGGGGAGATGGAGTACACACGGGTCCTCTATGCCGCTGTTCGGAGCCATCGATGTCGGCAGCAACGCCATGCGCCTCCGGGTGGTCGAGGCCAATGCGCCGGATCAGGTCCGCGAGATCACCTCGGAGCGCGCGGCGGTGCGGCTCGGCCATGACGTGTTCCTCACGGGGCGTCTCGCCGCCGCGGCGCTGGCCGAGGCCGTCGACGCGCTGCGGAGCTTTCGCGACGTGATGCGCGCGCACGGCGTGGAGGGCTACCGCGCGGTCGCCACGAGCGCGGTGCGCGAGGCCCACAACGCCGACCTGCTGGTGGAGCGGGCGCAGCGCGAGGCGGGCATCAAGCTCGACGTCATCGAGGGCGTCGAGGAGGCCCGGCTGGTGCTCATGGCCGTGCAGAGCGCGGTGCCCGTGGGCGACCGCCGCGCGCTGCTGGTCGACATCGGCGGCGGCAGCGTGGAGCTCACCCTGCTGGCGAAGGGCGCGCCGCACACCTCGGTGTCGCTCCCGATGGGCACGGTGCGGCTGCACGAGGCCTTTCTCGACGCCGAGGAGCCCGTGACGCCCGCCCGCCGCGCGCTGCTGCGGGAGTACATCGAGCGCTCGCTGCACGAGGCCCCGTGGCTGCGCGACTGCGCGCCCGACCTGATGATCGCCACCGGCGGCAACTGCGAGGCGATCTCTGACCTCGCGGCCACGGCGACGGATGACGGCGAGGGGATCGACGTCGAGGCGATGCGCGGCCTGCGCGACGCCATGAGCGAGGAGAACACCCGCGCGCGGCGCGAGCGCTGGGGGCTGCGGGGAGATCGCGCGGACGTGATCGTGCCCGCCCTCTACGTGCTCTCGGCGGTGGCCGACACGGCGGGGGTGAAGACCATCACCGTGCCCGGGGTGGGGCTCAAGGACGGGATTCTCCGCGAGCTCATCGACCGCGCGTTCTCGGTGTGGGACGCGCGGGGTGAGCAGGCCGAGGTGGAGGCCGAGGCGGTGCACCTCGGGCGCAAGTACCACTTCGACGAGCGCCACGCGCTGCACGTCGCGGACGTCTCGTCGTCGCTCTTCGACCAGCTCGCGGACCTGCACCGCATGGACCCCGAGGAGAAGCGCCTGCTGCGCCTCGCCGCGCTGCTGCACGACATCGGAGACTTCGTGGGCTTCGAGGCGCACCACAAGCACAGCCACTACCTCATCACGCAGGCCGACCTCATGGGCCTCACGCCCCTCGCGCGAGAGGTCGTGGCGAACGTCGCGCGGTATCACCGCAAGGCGCTGCCCGACCTGTCCCACCCGCCCTACCGCAAGCTTGACCGCAAGGCGCGGAGCACGGTGCGGCGCCTCGCGGCGATCCTGCGCGTGGCCGACGCGTTCGACCGCGAGCACGAGCAGAAGGTGCGCGAGGTGGCGGTGCGCATCACCCCGGGACGCATCGCGCTGCGGGCGATCCCCCGGGTGCGCCCCGACGGTTCCGAGCCCGACCTCGCGCTCGAGCGCTGGACCGCGCAGCGCAAGGCCGACCTGATGATGGAGGAGTTTCAGAGCGAGGTGCGCGTCGACGGCGCCGAGACCGCGGGGGCGCTCAAGGGCTTCGTGTGAGGGCGGCGCGAGGCGGCGCGGTCATGCCCGCCATGATCACCCCCATCATCCGCACCCGCGCCCATCGCGGCAGCGTCGCGAGGGACATCTCCAGCAGCCACGCGAGCCACCCCGGTCGCACCACGGCGCGGCGCCCGAGCGCGCGGAGCGTGGCGTCGGCGACGTCGTCGGTCTTCGCGGCGAGGCCCATGGTCATCTTCGCGCGCGACGCGAAGCCGCTGTGCACGGGTCCGGGCGCCGACGCGAGCACGTCGACCCCACGGGGCTTCAGCTCGTGGTGGAGCCCCTCGCCGAACGACTGCACCCAGGCCTTCGTCGCGGCGTAGTTCGCGGCGCGGGCGACGCCCTGAAAGGCCACGAGGGAGCTGAGCAGCACCACGCCCCCGCGGCCGCGCTGCGCGAGGCGACGCGCGAGGGGATGGGTGAGCGACGCCACGGCGCGCACGTTCACGTCGATCATCGCGAGCTCGGCGTCGAGGTCGGCGTCGAGGAAGGGTCCGCTGGTGCCGAAGCCCGCGGCGGCGACGAAGAGTCCGAGGTCGAGGTCCGCGGTGCGCGCGAGGGTGAGGGCGACGCCCTCGGGGGTGCCGAGGTCGGCGGGGATCACCCGGGTCTCGACGCCGAGGGGGGTGAGCTCGTCGGCGAGGGCGTGCAAGCGGTCCTCCCGGCGGGCCACGAGGGCGAGGGAGAGGCCGCGTCGCGCGAGGGCGCGCGCGAGGTCACGGCCGATGCCGTCCGAGGCGCCGGTGACCAGCGCCCAGGGACCATAGCGATGCAGGAAGGGGTCATTCATGGAGGGCCTCATCGGGGGAAGCACGCCGCGAAGCGCGCGAGGAGTCGTCGGTCGCCGCGGGCGCGCAGGCGCCCGGTGAGGGTCGCGAGCACGGGGCTGCGACGGTGGGTCACGATGTCGATCCAGAGGGAGGCGTCGGTGGTCACGCGCAGGTCGGCGTCGCCCACGAGCCCGTCGCGCACGGTGAGCCGCCCGTCGTCGATCACCACCGTGGCCTGCACGGCCCCATCGCCCGTGAGGTCGAAGTGATAGGCCGCGCGCCAGCCCTTGGCGGGCCCGCGCTGAAAGGTCAGCGGCAGCGAGCGGAACATCGCCCGGGCGCTCGACGGCCGCAGGCTCGACCGCACGAGGCGTAGCTTCTTGTGCGGGAAGCGCTTGCGCGCGTGGGCCTCGGCGTCGGATCCGGCCACGGCGTAGACGGGCTCCTCGCGGTCGAGCAGGGGCTTCACCACCGTGCGCACGTGCTCCGCGCGGGAGCGGAGATAGGGGCCGAGGAGGTCCTCGCCCGCGGGACACACCGCGAGGCAGTACGCGGCCTTGTAGTTGGGCTTGTACGCGAGGCTCTGCCACATCGACGCCGACTCCGACGCGCTCACCTTCTCGCGCAGGGCGTGGCGGTCGCGGCTGTCGGCGACGTCTTCGAGGAGGTCCTCGAAGCCGGTCATGAACTCGCGGTAGTTGTGGTCGTAGCAGGCGGAGAAGTGAAACGCGCCGTCGGGCTCGATGGCGCCCACGGGGCACGCGGCGACGCAGAGGTTGCAGCCGAAGCAGGGGTTGAAGGTCAACGGGTCGGGCGCGTCGACCAGCGGCGCGTCGGTGATCACCGTGCCGAGCAGCACAAAGGACCCGAAGCGGGGATGGATCACGCTGCGGTGCACCCCCATGCGACCGAGCTGCGCGGCGAGGGCGACGCGCTTGTGCGAGACGATCCAGGTGCGACCGGGAAAGTCGTCCATCTCCATGGGGAAGGCCATGGCGGGGTTCAGGGCGCGGTGACCGCGCTCGGTGAGGGCGCGGGTGAGGGCGCGGGTGACGTGGTCCATGTGCTCGCCGGTCTGGTGGAACTCATGGTTCGCCACGCTGCGCAGCGGGCTGCGGATCGACTCGGGGTGCATCCGCGCCACCAGCGCGATCAACGACTGCGCGGCGGGGAAGGCCCGGCGCACCCAGGGGAGCTCCTCGGCGAGGTCGGGGTGGTCGAGCGACACCGCCGCGGCGTCGTCGGCGCCCGCGGCGAGGGCCAGCACGCGCGCCACCGACTGCGTGAGCGGCGGGGCGGGCGTGGGCGCCGGGCGCGACTGCACCGCGCGCACCGTCGGGTGCTCCGCGAGGCGGGTGGGCTGGATCTCGGGCGGGTCGCTCATCGTCTCTCCGTTGATGGAATGCTGGTCATCATCTCATCGGGCGCGCGGGATCACCGCGCGGTGGGGGGGTCACGCGGTCAGCCGGGCTCGGCGCGGGCGGCGTCGAGGATCTGCCGCGCGAGCGCGGGGTCGTTCACCAGCCGCGCGAGCATGACGGCGCCCACCATCGTCGCGGCGGTGCGCAGGGCGCGCGGGGAGGGCGCGTCGGCGCAGGGGCCATCGACGCTGCGCGAGACCAACCCGAGGATCCCGCGGGCGGCGTCGGCGAAGGCACGGCGCACGGGCGCCCGTTGCCGGTCGGCCTCGGTGCCCAGGGCCGCCACCACGCATCCGCGCTCGGGGTGGTCGACGTGCCCCTCGGAGAGGTAGGTCGCGAGCACCTCGGAGAGCGCTCCGCGGGTGAAGACCTCGGTCGTCTGCGACGCCGCGTGGCGCACGGCCTCGGCCACCAGCGCGTCGCGGTCGCGAAAGTGCCCGTAGAACCCGCCGTGCGTGAGGCCCACGCGCTTCATCAGCGCCGGCACGCTCACCCCGTCGAGGCCGTGCTTGCGCAGCATCGTCGCCGCCGCGGCCACGATGCGCGCGCGCATCTCCTCTTTGTGACCCTCGGGGTAGCGCATGAGATGTTGACCATCATCTCACTCTCTTCGCCGACGCGCCACTCACCGTCACGAAATTGGGAAGGGTGCGGCTCTTCTGATGTTGCGACCCACGCAAGAAGTTGCGCGGGTCGCAACATCAGAAGAGCCTCACCCAATTGGGAATGTGCGCTCGCTGTTCGCTAGGGTCGTGGGATGAATCGCCGTCTTCTGCGAACGTCGTTCTGTTTGCTCGCCTGGCTGGGCGCGGCCTGCGCGACCTCGGCTCCCCCGGCGCCCACGTCTGCGCCCGTCGCGGTGGCCCCTGCCCCTGCGCCCGAGACGCCTTCGCCCCCGGGGCGCGCGCGGTGTGAACCTCGGCCTGCATCCGAGGTGATCAACGCCCTCCGCGACCCTGCCCCGGAGCGCTCCCTCGACGCGCTGTGCGCGCTTCGCGCCATGTGCGAAGAGGCTCCCAACGGCGCGGACTGCCCGCGCACAGACGCGGGGCTCCGCGCCGCGTTGCGCGCCGCCCTGGCGCGTCCTGCCGCCGAGACAGAACCGAGGGTGCAGGAGCGGATCATCGAGGCGCTCACCTCGCTGCGCGACACCGAGGCGCTGCCGCTGCTCCGGGCGCTGGTCCTCCGGCCGCTGGCCGAGCAGGAGATTCGCACGCTGCGCGCCGCGGCCGACGGGCTCGGCGCGATGCGCGACGTCGAGGGCGCAGAAGCGTTGGTCTACGGGATGTTCGTGAACGTGAGCCGCGCCAACGCGACGAACAACTGCACCCGCGCGCTGGTGCGCATCGGCGCCGACGCCGCGGTTCCCCGGCTCATCGAGACCCTGCGCCCGGAGGGCAACCCGAGGGTGACGCAGCTCCTCACGAGCTACGGCGCCGTGCCCGAGACATCTCCGCCGCCGCCCGGATTCCAGCAGTCTGTCGCCATCGACGCGCTGCGCACCTTCGCCGACCCGCGGGGCATCGACCCCCTGCTCGCGGTCCTGCGGGATGACCCCGCGATGCGCCTGCCCGGACAAGCGCACGTCGGCGCCGACGTCCGCGCCGCCGCGGGCGAGACCCTCGCCTACACCGCGTTGACCCTCCCCACCACGGACCCGCGCCGCGCGCAGGTCTTCGACGCGATCGCCGCAATGTTCCGCGCGGGCCCCGCCAGCGAGCGGAACGAACTGGCCCCCTCTCTCGCGCCCGCCCTGGTGCTCCTCGGCGACGCGCGCGCGCAGGGGCTTCTGTTCAACCGATTGCGCGCGCCCGCGCTGCGCGGGGGGGAGAGGGTACCGTACCGCTTCGGGCTCCTCATGCCGCTCGCGAGCGCCCTGCGCCGCGAGAGCGTCGCGGCCTTCGACGCGCTCGCGCGCACCGCGGAGACCGACCTCGCCGCGCTGCTCGCCGAGAACCCCGACGCGGCCGAGGAGATTCGCCCGGTGCGCGCGCAACTCGAGACGATCCGTGCCGTGGCCGGCGTCGCTCGGGACTGCGCCGACGGAGACCTCGCGTGTTACCGCACGCGGCTCGGGAGCGATGATCGCGCGGTGGCGCGCAAGGCCGCGTACATGATCGCGTGGACCGTGCGCGACGACGAGGCCGCGCGTCAGGCGCTGCTGGAGCGCGCCGACACCCCCGATCCGCTGCGGCAGCGATCCATCCTCCTCGCGCTCGACAGCCGCACGCCGAACGGATGCGCCGCGTGTGTGACCCGCCTCGAGGAGGTCGTCAACGCCGTGCGTGGGGAGGAGAGCCGCGCCATGATGAATCTGGAGATCGAGATCTTCCTCGTGCGCCTCCGCGCGCGGGCCCGCTGAGAGGCCTTAGCAGGGATCCGGGCACCGGTCCGAATACCGTCACGACACCTGCTGCGTAGTGTCTTCGCGTGTCCCCCTCGGCCCCGCCCCAGGGATGCGTGATCCCGTGCGGACACCGGCGGGGGTCG
>JBILLI010000604.1:0-4796 GCA_044376155.1 Polyangiales bacterium | reverse complement strand
AATGGTCCAGGCGTCTCGAAACGCTGGGATTGCAGACCGTTTCGCGTCTCACCTCCCGCCTCTCCTTCGCGTGGACCATCGCTCCGCCAGGGGTTCTCCACCCTTCCCCCGAGGCGGGGGAAGGGCCAGAGAAGGGGGCCACGTTTCGCGAATTCGTCTCGTATTCAAGCCGTTCTCGGAGATGTGTCCCGACGTGAACCCGCCTCGGGGGAAGGGTGGAGAGCCGCGGTCTCAGGAGTGGTCCAGTCGCCTCGCAACGCTGGGGGTGCGACGCATTTCGCCTCACACTGCCTGTCCTTCGTTCGCATGGACCATCTCTCCGCCTCGGGGGAAGGGCCGGAGAAGGGGGCCGCGCCCCGTGAGATCGCTTCAAATTCAGGCGTTGTTCGGAGATGTGCCCCGAGGCGAGTCCGTTGCCCGAGGGGGCGCACGGCAGGAGAGGCACCGCCGCGAACGCCCCCGTTGACGCCGCCCCGGGTCGCGCCGTCTGATGCCGGGCGTGAGACGCGTCGCCAGGGTGGTCCTCGGGGTGTCGTGCGCCCTCGGCTGCGGCGAGGCGATGCCTCCCAACCTCGACGGCGCCCCCGCCGACAGTGCGCTCACCGACGCGACACGGCCCGACGTTCCGCCCGACACAACCCCCGACGCGCCCCGCGACGCGCGTGCCGACACGGGCGTCGACGCGGCCGTGGATGCCTCGCGTGACGTGCTCCCCGACGTTCCCCCCGATGTTCCCCCCGACGCGCCCCCGCCCTCGGGTGTGGCCCCTGCGGGCGCCGTCGCGCAGGAGACCGCCGCGCGCGACGGAGACAACCCCCTCACGCTCAACGCAGGCGAGGAGCGCGTGCTGCGCGTCGAGGCGCGGCCCACCGAGCACGTGCAGCTCACCCTGCGCTTCAGCCCTTCGACCGCGGCCGTGGTGCTCCAGCTCGATCGCTGGGACGGCGCCGCCCCCCGCGAGCTCGGACGCACCGACGCAGGACCCGGCCTGCGCGTGCTCGCGGCGTTTGATCCCGACGGCCCGCGCACGCTCTGGGCGAGGGTGCGCAGCGCGGCGCGGCTCCCCGACGCGCGGCTCACCGTGACCCGCACGCCCTTCGGCG
This sequence comes from Polyangiales bacterium, assembly GCA_044376155.1. Lineage (GTDB taxonomy): Bacteria > Myxococcota_A > Polyangia > Polyangiales > JAWKRB01. Next base: position 3,693 of record JBILLI010000604.1, on the reverse strand, counting down.
ACGGCGACCGCTGCGCGGCCGACTGCGACCGCCTGCTGCAGCTCCCGCTGCCCAACGACCCCGCCCGCGACGGCTACGCCACCGCGAATTCCACGGTGTTTCGCTATCAGTTCGGCCGCCGCGACCTCGTGATGTTCCTGCGCGCCGCGGGTCGCGCGATGGCCCGTATGGGACGCGCGCCCGTCGTGCCCGAGGACCTCTCGCAGTGGGACGGGCTCACCCCCGGCAGCGACACGGGCAACCTCCGGCACGCCTCCCACCAGCGCGGAAAAGACGTCGACCTCTCGCTCTACGGCGCCGACGGCCGCGCCCCGTGGCGGAGCTACTGCACCGCGCGCAGCGCGAGCGGCGGGCGGGAGTGCACCCCGGGCACCGTGATGAACTTCGACGCGGCGACCAACGCACAGATGTTCGCGGCGTACTTCGCCACGTCACGAGTGACCATGTGCTTCCTCGACCGCGAGCTCATCGCCCGGGTCACCCCCGCGGCGCAGTCCCTGGGCTTCGCTCCCGCGGTGGCCGCGCAGTTTCGCGACGGCGTGCACCTGCAGCACTGGCCCAACCACGACAACCACATTCACATCCGCGTGAGCGAGGGCCCGAGCACGGGCGCGGCCTTCGTCGTCGAGGGCTTCGAGCCGCCGTGAGCCCGCGCCGTCTGATCCTCGCGCTGCTCACCCTGGGCTGCGCCGCGTCGCCCCGTCGCGCGCCCTCCACGCCCCCGCGCGTCGCGCTCGCGTGGCTCCGCGGCACCTGGTGCGGACCCATGGACGGCGGTGAGTTCTGCGAGACCTGGCGCGACGATGGCGACGCGCTGGCCGGCGACGGCGCGCTGCGGGTGGCGGGGAACCCTCGCTTCTCGGAGCGCCTGCGCATCGAGGCGCGGCCCGACGGGGTGTTCTACGTCGCCACGCCCGAGGGCGAGGGCGTGACGGCGTTCCGGTTGACCCGCGCGGGTGATGGGGAGGTGTTGTTTGAGAACCCCGCGCACGACTTTCCGACGCGCATTCGCTACCGCCGCGAGGGCGACGACGGGCTGGTGGCCGAGGTCGAGAACGACGTGCGGCGCAGCACGTTTCGCCTGCGCCGACGGAGCGCGCCGTAGGGGACGTCAGCCCCCGCGCAGGGTGCGGGCGAGGGAGCAGGTGGCGGCGAGGAGCTCGCGCAAGAGCTTGCGGGTGTCTTCGTCGACGAGCCGACCCTCGGCGTCGAACTTCTCGTTCACCTTGCCCACGTAGACCTCGGGCTTCGGCACCACCAGCACGCCCATCCCGCGCAGGACCTCCTTGAGGTGGTTCTGCGCGCGCACCGTGCCGTGCATCCCGGGGGAGCCGCCGAAGGTCGCGCCGACCTTGCCCGCGAAGGGGGGAGAGGGGGGGCGCGAGGCCCAGTCCAGCGCGTTCTTGAGCGCGCCGGGGATGGAGTAGTTGTACTCCGGCGTGGCGATGATCACCGCGTCGGCCGCGGCCACGGCGGCGCGCAGGTCGGCCACGGGCGAGGGGTAGCCCTGCGCCCGCAGGTCCTCGTTGTAGAGCGGGATCTCCGCGAGGTCGAAGGTGCGCAGCGTCGCGCCCTCGGGCATGAGCTCCGCCGCCGCGGCGAGGAGCTGCTTGTTCCACGACTGCGCGCGCAGGCTGCCTGCGACGCCGAGCACGTTCACCACACGGTCACTCATGGCCCGAGTGCATAGACGGGGACGCCCTCTATGGCAACGCCTGGCCGTAGCGCACGTCGGTGACCGTGAGCTCGATCTTCGCGCCGTCGGGCCGCGCGTACACCGTGACGTCGCCCGCGCGCTTCTTCAACAGCGCGCGCCCGAGGGGAGAGCGCCAGGAGACCCGGCCCGCCGCGGGGTCGACCTCGTCTTCGCCCACGACGTGCCACGTCTGCGCGGCGCCCTCCTCGTCCTCGACATCGACCGTGGCGCCGAAGAACACCTGGGATTTCCCCGCGCTCGCCGCGGGGTCGACCACCACCGCGCGCTTGATGCGCCCGCCGAGGAAGTTCAGCCGCCGGTCGATCTCGCGCAGGCGCTTCTTGCCGTAGATGTACTCGGCGTTCTCGCTCCGATCTCCTTGCGCCGCAGCGTCTTGCACCTCCTGCACGACCCGCGGGCGCTCTCGCCGGGTGAGGAACTCCACCTCGGACATCATCCTCGCGAAGCCCCCCGGGGTGATGTAGTTGGGCTCGTCGCTCACGCGCCCTCCAGCGCCGCCCGCGTCGCGTCGCGCCACGGTCCGTCGGGCAGGGTCGCGAGGTCGAGGGCGACGTCCTTCGGGGTGCCCTCGGGCACGTCGGGCAGTCGCACCACGGCGCGGCGGGACTCGTCTCGCACCTCGCGCCACTGCGGCCCGCGGGGCGCGGCGGTGTGGCGCCACCCCCAGCTGTCGAACCACATCAGCCGGTCGAGCACCTGCGGCGCGTCGAGCACCGCGGTGGTGTGCCCGCGCGCGAGGGCGATGAGGGTGTCTTCGTGCGTGAGCGAGGCCGTCGCGAAGGCGTCGAGCATCGGGAGCAGCTGCCCCACGCCCCCCGTGGGCGCGTCGGCGGTCGCGGGGCGCGGGACCGCGTCGAGGAGCATCCAGAGGGCGCCGTCGTCCATGAGGGGGACCCCCTCGGGCACGAGCAGCGCGAGGACCTTGCTGAGCGAACAGAGGTCACCCCCCGCGGCGACGAGGGCGCCGGCGAGGAAGCTCACGCGGTCGCGGTGCGCGGCGTCGAAGCCGAGCCACGGGCCCACGCCCCCTGCGAGCGTTCCGACCAGGGCGGTCCATGCCTCGCGCGCGGCGGGCTGGAGCCAGCGCTGAAACACCGGCGAGGCCGCGCGGCTGTTCACCGTCCACGACGCGGGCAGCGCGAGGGCGAGGAGGTCGTCGATGGGCACCCGCTTCGCGCGGGCGATGCGCAGGGTGTGGGCGCAGCGGTCGTACACCGACGCGCCCGGGAGCCTCCCGCGCCACTCGAGCTTGTCGGCGCAGTCGACCAGGTGCCAGGGCCCGTGCGGCGTCTCGAGGACCATCATCGCGCCGAGGCATCGCACCGCGAGGGCCCCGCGCGCAACGGCGCGCGAGAAGGAACGTATGGGCGCCCCCGCGCGGCCCCTCTGCTACCCTCCGTGCGCATCGCCATGAACCTCCGTTGTGTGCAGTGTCAGGGACCGTTGCTGGGCTCCGAGGTGCACTGCCCGCAGTGCGGTCGCCGGGTCGACGCCGACGGCAACGGGCTGCCCGACGACCTCGACGCGCGGGTGCAGGCCGCGGCGCGCGTGGCCGTGGCCGAAGCGCGGCGCGAGGAGCTCGACCGGGTCGCCGACGGCGCGCGCAAGAAGGCCCTCGCCGCCGCCGAGCGGCGCCTTCGCGCGAACCGCGAGACGCCCCGGGGGTGGGTCACGCTGGCCCTGCGCCGCGGGTTGTACACCTTCCTCGGCGTGACCGCGCTGCTGCTCTGCGGCTTCGTGTTCCCGGTGCAGATCGGCCTGGGCGCGCTGGATTTCTCGCCCACGGGCAGCGTGGTGTGCCCGGTGTATTGTGAGGGTTGTGCGGGCCCGGGCCGGAGCTTTCACTGGCGCTACCGCGGGTCGTGGCGCACGAACAAGGGCAGCATGGGCGCCGCGCTGGTGTGCCACAACCCCACGCTGGACCTCGAACGGGCGAGGTGGTCCGACGTGAGCAACAACGACGCGTTGCAGCCGTA
>JBILLI010000082.1:0-16706 GCA_044376155.1 Polyangiales bacterium | reverse complement strand
GACCGCCCGGCTGCGGGTGCCGGAGCCCCGTGGGAGAATCTCGCGCGGGCGCGGTCGCATGGATGCTCGCGGCTGTCGTAGGATCCCGCCGTCGCAGGAAATGAACGAACCGGAGTCAGCGCGCCCCGACGCCGTGCCCCCACCTCCCCTGGATGCGGCGTTCCTGCAGGCCATTCTCGAACACGTCGCCCACCCGATCTTCGTCAAGGATCGAGCGTTTCGCTTCGTTCTGGTGAACGACGCCCTCGCGAGGCTCGTCGCGATCCCGCGCGAGCGGCTCCTCGGCGCGACCGACTACGACTTCTTCCCGCGCCCCGAGGCCGAGCATTTTCGCGCGAAGGACGAGGAACTCTTCGCCCGCGGCGAGGTGGTCGAGGCGGTGGAGGAGCGGCTCACCGACGGCGAAGGCGAGGTTCACGTGCTCGCCACGACGAAGGTGCCGCTGCGCACGCCCGCGGGGGAGATCACCCACCTCGTCGGGATCGTGCACGACATCACCGCCCTCGCCCGCGCCCAGGACGACCTGCGGCAACGCAACGAGCGCCTTGAGGGATTTCTCTCCGAGCGCGCGTCGGCCCTCGAGGCCGCGCAGCAGGAGCTCATGCGCCGACAGCGCCTCGCCCTCATCGGCCAGCTCTCGGGGGGCATCGCCCATCAGGTGCGCAATCCCCTCGCGACGATCCGCAACGCGACCTACCTGCTGCGCCTCGCGCTGGGAGATGACCCGCACGACGACGTGCGGCGCTCCCTCGAGATCATCGACGACGAGGTCGCGCGCGCGAACCGCATCATCACCGATCTGGTGGATTACGCCCGGGTGGGCCCCGCCCGCCGCCGCCGGTGCGCGCTGGCCTACGCGCTCGGGCAGGCCCAGGGCGGCGTGATCGTGCCCGACACGGTGACGCTGCGCTTCGACGTGCCGGAGCCCTGTGACGTGTGCGTGGACTGTGAGCAGGTCCAGCGTGCGCTCTGCAACCTCCTGCGCAACGCGGTGGAGGCCGCGTCGCCCGAGGGCGAGGTGTCGGTCACCGCGACCGAAGACCTCGCCTGGGTCACCCTGGAGGTCACCGATTCCGGTCCCGGCCTCCCCGACGACGTTCGCACCCAGCTCGACGACCCCAACGACGACACCCGCCCCACGGGTGTCGGCATGGGCCTGCTCACCGCCCGCGCCCTTATCGAGAATCAGGGCGGCACGCTGCGTCATGAGGCGCGCGCCGGAGGCGGCACCCGCTTCACCGCGATGCTGCCCAGGCGGTGATCACCCGCGTGACCGGCTGCACCTCCCACCGGGTACACCGCCGACGCACGAAGATCCCACAGACAGCACGGCACGGGGCTTGTTAGCATCGTCGTTGTGATGAGCGCCGCGTCACTGCGTCCGCGGGTTCTCCCCTGGTCCCTGGTCGCGCTCGCGGCGGGGATGCTCGCGTCGCCCGCGTGCGTGGGCGATCCGAACGACGTGAACTTCGACGAGCCGTGGGAGAACTACTCGGTCGAGGCGTTGACCTCGGCGTGCACCGCGAGCGCGATTCGCGCGGGCACACCGCCGGAGCGCCGCGCCATCATCGACCGCGCGCTGAACTGGGTTGAGCGACGGGTGATGTACAGCCAGACGCCGCAGGCCTCCGTGGGCGGGTATCGCACCGACTGCTCGGGGCTGGTCTCGATGGCCTGGGGGCTCCCGACGCCGGGCAACACCACGCACAGCTTCGCGGGCGGTCCGTGGGACAACAGGCGCTCCCGACGCATCACCTGGGACGAGCTCGAGCCCGGCGACGCGATCAACTACCCGAGCCGCCACATCATGCTGTTCGCGGGCTGGCTCGACGAGCGCAAGACCCGCTTCTGCACGATCGAAGAGTACAACTGGGGTCGTCCCGCCTCGATCCTGCACCACACGATCTATGACCGCTCGGGCGGGCGCCCCTACCGCGACGTGTACCTTCCCATCCGCTTCAGCAACACGCCGCCGGGCGCCTCGGCCACCCCCGCGGGCGGCGGTGTGAGCAGCGCCTCCGTCGGAGGCGGCGGTGCTGGAGGAGCCTCCTCGACGTCGGCGACGTGCTTCTCGCACACCCTCTCGCGCGCGATGCCCTCGCTCGCGTGTGTGCAGAGCCGCTTCGACGGGCAGTGGTACCAGTGCGTTCGCGGCGCGTGGCGCGAGAGCATCTCGACGGGGCAATACGGCGCCTGCTCCAGCAGCAATGCCCTGAGCCGCGCGGGCAACGCCGTGTGCTTCTCGGGCACCTACGGACGCGAGGTGCGGGAGGGCGTGTGCATCGAGAGCCGCTTCGACAACGTCTGGTACCAGTGCACCGACACGGGCTGGGTGCACAACCCGACCATTGAGAGCGCCCGACGCGGCCCCGTCGGGGCATGCACCGAGTATCTCCCGCTGCGGTGAGCGAGGGGCCGCGCGTGCTACCCTGCGCGGCCCGTCGATGGTTCGCCCCCCTCCCGTCAGCCCGCCAATCTCGTCGACCCGATCTCCGCGGGGATTGTTTCGTCGGCCCGCGTGGTTGACCCGCCGACCGTCTGTCATGGCGCGCCGCAAACTTTCCGCCACGCCGGGTGTCCATCAAGCCGTGCGCCCTCACCGCGTATGCTCCGCCCTGATGCGAGCGACGAGATCCACCGACGCGCGAAGCCCCCGCGCCACGCTTCGTCGCGAGGTCGCGCGATGAGCCTCCGTGACCGCGCCCGCACCGTGCTCGGGCTCGCCCGTGGTGCGGCCCTCCGCGCGAAGGACCTCATCCCCCTGACCCCCCTCGGCGCCCTCGCGATGGCCGGGTGTGCGCTGGCGCTGATGCGCGTCGGGATCCCGCGGGCCGACCTCCTCCTGCTGGTCATCGGCGGCGTGGGCCTCGCCGTGGGCGCGCTGGCGATCCTCTTCACCGTGGGCACGGCGCTGGGCCTCTGGCGGGTGCTTCGTCGGCCTCGCGAGGTCGGCGCGCTCCAGGCCGAGTGTGGCTACGCCGCGCGCACGGGCTTCTCGCTGCCGTCGCTCTGGTACATCCCCTTCGTGAAGCTCTCGTGGACGTGGGACGCACCCGAGGCCGACGTGAAGCTCATCCCGCTGAAGCGACGCCTCCACGAAGAGGTCACGCCCCGCCGCCGCGCGCAGGTCGAGGCGATCACTCGCCGCATCGAGGTGGGCGACGCCTTCGGCCTCACCCGCGTGCGCTTCACCGCCCGCGAAGACCGCAACGTGCGCTTCACCCCGTCGGTGGGCGCGCTGCGGCAGATGCACGTGGTCCGCTCCATCGCGGGGGGCGACAGCCTTACGCATCCCGCGGGTCCGCCCGAGGGTGAGCGCGCCGACATGCGGCACTACGCGCCCGGTGATCCCATCAAGTTCGTGCTGTGGAAGGTCTTCGCGCGCAGCCGTCAGCTCGTGGTGCGAACCCCCGAGCGGGCGATCTCCCCGGTGCGGCAGACCGTGGCCTACCTGGTCGCGGGGGCCTTCGACGAGCCTGCCGCGGGCGCCGCGCGCGTCGCCGTCGACAGCGGCGCGCTGGGCAGCGAGTGGTCCCTCGGGGCCGACGGCCAAGACGCCGTCGCGCGCACGCCGCAGCAGGCGCTCGAGGTGCTGGCCCGCTCGTCGAACCACCCCGCCTCACTCGGAGGCGTTGGGCTGCAACGCTTTCTGGAGACCGCGACCCCGGGCGGGGCCTCGCGCGCGGTGGTCTTCGTGCCCGGGCGGCCGGGCCCGTGGCTCGACCGGGTGGTGGCCACAGCCCGCGCGCGCACCGCGCCGAACGACCGCTTCTCGGCCGTGGAGTTCGTGGTCTGCACCGACGGCATCACCCGCGCGCCGAAGCGCTCGTGGCTCGCGCGCGTCGCCACCGAAGACCGCGCCGACGCGGGCGCGGCGACCCCGCACGAGGAACTCTCCCGCGTGCTCAGCGCCCTCGGCGCGGCGCGCTCCCGCGTGCTCATCGTGGACCGCGCGGCCGGGCGCGTCTTCGGCGCCGAGCATCATCGACAGGAGGCCGCGTGATCCGTCGGCTCTTCGCGGGGTGGCGTCACCCGCTGCGCATCGTCGCCATGGTGATGGCGGCGCTCTCCCTCGCATGGGGGGTGGCGCTCACGGAGGGCATCCTCGCCGCGATGCTCGGCGCGGCGCTGGGCGTGGTGCTGGGCGAGCTGCTCGGCCGCTCGCGCCTGCGCACCGCGGTCATCGAGGGCGGCGCGGCGCTGCTCCTTTTGGCCACCTGGCAGGTCGCCGCGCTGAGCACCAGCACCGAGGCGCTGGCCTCCGCGGTGGGTCCGGGCAACGCGCTGGTGTTCGCGTCGGTGCTGCGCTTCGCCTCGCTCTCGCTGCTCGTCACCGCGGGCCTGCGCGCGCTGGCGGTGCGTCGGCCGTGGGCGCTGGCCTTCGAGCTCGGCGCGGTGGCCGCGGCGTTCACTGCGGCCTTCGCCTCGCACCGCGAAGGCGTCATCGCGCGGCCGCTCTGGCTCAGCGACTGGGCGTGGCGGCAGGGCTTCGATCCCACGACGATCCTGCTGGGCATCGGCGGCGTCGCGGTGGTGCTCCTCGCCGTGCTGCTCGTGGCGGAGTCCAAGTCGGGCCGCGCGCTCTCTTCGCTGCTCACGCTCCTCGCCCTCGCGACGGGCGCGGTGATGGTCATCAACGTCGTGGGCCCGCCCGTGCCCGCGCCGATGAGCGAGCTCAACATGGACGACGCCGGCCGCGGCCAGCCTCCGCGACCCACCGACAGCGGCACGGCGCGCGACCCCAACGAGGGCGGTGACGGCGGCGGGCGAGACCCCAACGGGCAGGACGGAGGGCGCGGCGGACAATCTCCCGATGGCGGCCTCGACGGCGGCCGCGGCGGCAGCGGCGATGCGGGCGGTGATGGAGGTGGCGGCGGCGGCGGCTGGGACGCGGGCGAAGGCGGCTTTCCCCCTCCGTCGATGAGCGACGGCGGTATCGGCATGGCCCCGCCTCCGCAAGACGCCGGTCCGCGACGCCCCCCGCCGAGCGAGCGCCTCAGCGAGGACCAGGCGCCCAGCAATTCCCCCGCGCCGATGGCGGTGGTGATCCTCGACGACGACTACTCCCCGCCGTCGGGCGCGTACTACTTCCGTCAGGAGGTCTGGTCGCAGTTCAACGGCACCCGGCTGATCTCCACCCGCCGCGCCGACGTCGACCACGACATCGTGCTGGATTTCCCCACGCTCGCGACGCGCGCCCGAGACATCCCGCCCGCGTCGGGGCGCACCCGCGTGCGCGCGATGGTGGCGCTGCTCGTCGAGCACTCGCACCCCTTCGCGCTCGAGAGCCCGGTCTCGTACGAGCCCGTGGCGAACCCGAACCCCCAGCGCTTCGCCCGCGCGTGGCGCTTCGAGTCGCTCTCGCAGACCATCGACTATCGCCAGCTCATGAACCGCCGGGCGGGCTCCACCGCGTGGACCCCCGAGGTGCGGCAGTACTACCTCGAAGGCCCAACCGACCCGCGCTTTCGCCAGCTCGCCGACCGCATCGTGCGCGAGCGCCTGCCCTCACGACTGAGGCAAGACCCCTTCGCCCGCGCCCTCGCCATCAAGCTCTGGATGGACCATGAGTTCATCTACTCGACCCGCGAGCGCCACGCGGGTGTGCCCGACCCCACCGCGGACTTCCTCTTCGGCAACCGCACGGGCTACTGCGTGCACTTCGCGCACTCCGCGGTCTTCCTCTGGCGCAGCCTCGGGATCCCTTCGCGGGTTTCGACGGGCTACCATAGCGACGAGTCCAACCGCCGCGGCGGGTCCACCATCCTCCTGCGCGGCGGCGACGCCCACGCGTGGCCCGAGGTCTTCATCGACGGCTACGGCTGGATCGTGCTCGACATCGCGCCCGAACGAAACCTCGACCCCCCGGGCAACGCGCCCGACGAGGACCTCCAGCGCATCCTCGGCGAGATGGCCCGGCAGCAGCCGCCCGACCCGACGCAGACCCCGCAGGAGCAGCAGCGCCGCCCCGAGCGTCGGGTGAACTACGGCCGCATGCTCGGCATGGGCGCCCTCGTGGTGGTGCTCGGCGCGCTGCTGCTGATGTACGCGATCAAGCTGTGGCGCAAGGTGATCCCGCGCTTCGCGGCCCCGCGGCAGCTCCCGCGCGTGGCCTACCGCGCGGCCCTCGACCGCCTCGCCGAGGCGGGAATTTCCCGCGAGGAGGGCGAGTCGCGGGAGGCCTTCGCGAAGCGCCTCGAAGACCGCGCGCCGACGCTCGCGAAGGTGACCGCGTGGCACCTCGCCGCCCGCCTCGGCGACCCGCAGCGCCCCGTCGACGGGCGCGACGAATACTCCCGCGCGGCGTGGCGCGACGCGCTGCGCGCCCTCGCGGGTGAGCTCCCCCGAAGCACGAAACGATGGCGCCGCGTGTTGGGCGCCCTGAACCCCGCGTCGTTCCTCGACGCGCGATGAGAGCGCCGCACCGTGGACAACGACTTCATCCAGTCTGAGCACGTCACCCACACCCCGGCGCCGCCGATCACGGACCTCAACGGCGCCTACGGCGTCGTGCAGCGCCTGCGCAACCGCCTGCAGCTCGCGGTGCGCGGCCGCGACGAGGTCATCGAGCTGCTGATCATCGCCCTCCTCGCCGACGGCCACATGCTGCTCGAGGACTACCCCGGCTCGGGCAAGACCACCCTCGCCAAGGCCCTGGGCGACTGCATCATCGACGACAAGCCCGACGACGAGATCGTCACCTTTCGCCGCATCCAGTTCACCCCCGACCTGCTGCCGTCGGACGTGACGGGCACAACAATCTTCGACCCCAACACCAACCGCTTCTTCTTCCGGGCGGGGCCGATGTTTGCCCACATCGTGCTGGCCGACGAGATCAACCGCACCTCGCCCAAGGTGCAGTCGGCCATGCTCGAGGCCATGGCCGAGAAGCAGGTGACCATCGACAACCGCACCCGCAAGCTCGACGAGCTCTTCTTCGTCATCGCGACGCAGAACCCGCTCGACCTCGCGGGCACCTTCCCCCTGCCCTCGGCGCAGCTCGACCGCTTCCTCTTCAAGGTGAAGATGAAGCACATCCATCGCGAGGCGGAGCTCGAGATCCTGGCGAGCTTCAAGGCGCGCAAGGCCGGGGTCGGCGCCGAGCTGCCGCGGGCCACGCGCACCGAGCTCGTCGACGCGCGGCGGGTGGTGGAGAACAGCATCCACGTCGCGCCGGAGGTGCGCGAGTGCCTCGTCGACATCGCCGCCCGCACCCGCGACGACGCGCGCATCCTCCAGGGCGCCTCGACGCGCTCGCTCGTGCTGATGCTCCCCGCGCTGCAGGCGCGCGCCCTCACCCGCGTGCGCGACTACGTGAACGCCGAGGACGTCGAGGCCCTCGCGCCCTACATCTTCGGCCATCGCCTCGAGCTCGCGCCCGGCGCCGACACCGTCGAGCAGGTCGTGAAGGAGTGTCTGCTGCAACCCCTGGAGCGCCTCGCGCGCGCGACGATGCGGCGATGAGGCGCGCCCGTCCCCACACCGCGATCCCCCTGCTGCTCGCGGCGGCGGTGGCGCTCTCGTCGGCGGGGGACGTCGTCGCGCAGCCCACGCCGCCGCCCGCCGCGGCCGCCGCCGAGGCCGAGGCCCTGCGGCTCTACAACGCCAACCGCCTGCTCACCGCGCGCACCAAGGCCGAAGAGGCGCTGCGCCTGAACCCCGACTCCATCGCCGCGAACTACGTGGTGGGCGCGGTGCTGCGCGAGGCCGAGGGCTCCCCCGCGCGCGCGCTCTCGCACCTCGCGCGGGCCCGGGAGCTGTACGAGTCCCGCTACGCGCAGCCGCGTCAGCCCGGCGCGCCGTGGCAGCTGCACCGCGACATCCTCTTCGCGCTGCAGGGCGTGGCGGGCGAGATCGAGGAGTTCGAGTACCAGCTCCAGGTGCAGGAGTTCTACGACTACCTCTACGACCCCGACCTGCTCGCGGAGCACGCGTGGCCGCTGATCCACCTCCGGCGCTACCGCGAGGCGCGCACGTGGGCGCAGCGGGCCATCGCGAGCCGTGACCGCTGGCAGGGCTCCGCGGGGCGCAACGCGCTCTGCGCCGTGGAGGGCGCGGCCCGGCAGCGTCAGGCGCAGTTCGAGGCGTGCCGCGACGCCCTGCAGAACGCCCAGCGCGCCGCCGCGGGCAACGCCACGGGGGCCAACGCCCAGCAGGTCGCGGTGCACGCGTACAACGCCGCCCTCGGCGCGCTCGCGGTGATGCGCCCCGACGAGGCCGAGCGCATGGCGGTGGAGGGCACGCGACGTCTGGAGTTCACCACCGCGAACCCCTGGCGCCTCCTCGGGCGGCTCTACCTCGACCAGGGCCGCGCGGCCCAGGCCGTCGACGCGCTGCGCGAGATGCAGCGCTGGCGCGTGCGGCAACCCGCGAACCTGCGCGATCAAGACCGCGCCGAGACCGACGTCGCCGTCGCCACCACCCTGCTCGTGGCCGGCGAGGCCCAGGCCGGACTGCGCTTCGTCGACCGCGCCATCGAGCGCCCCGACCGACGCGGTCTGGTGGCCTCCGACGAGGAGCAGGCCCTTGGCGCGCATGCGCTCCTGCGACGCGCGCTGCAGCGGTTGCACGCCGAGCTCGAGGCCGAGCGCGGGAGCTGGTCGAACACCACGGGGCGGGTCGACGGCGCGGTGTCGGGCGCCCTCGCGCGGGTGGCGGCGTGGCCCGACGACGAGCGCATCGCCAACGTGCTCAGCGACGAGGACCGCCTCGACTCCACCCTGCGGATGTACGTGCGCGGCGGCATCGAGCCCGTGCCGGTGTGGCTCCTCGGCGACCTCGTGACGGTGCTGGGTCCCGGGGTCACCGCCGTCGCGCTGCGCGAGGCCCGCGCCGACGAGCGGACCTTCCCTGGATCACGACCGCTGCACGACGCGCTCGACGCCGAGGTGCGCCTCGCGCAGGGTGACCTCGAAGGCGCCCTCTCCATCGCGCGGCGCTCCCTCGACGCGCTGCCCAACACCGAGGCGCTGCTGCAGGCGCGGGTGGCGCTGGTGGGCGCGCGGGCGGCCCGGGAGCTCGGCAACGAGACCGTGATGCTCGGGCTCTACGAGCGCGCGATGCAGCGCGACCCGGGTGCCCTGCGGCGCATGGGCGAGGCCCTGCCCGCGGTCATCGCGGCGGGCAGCGGCGGCGGGGCGACGGGGGAGGAGATCCTCACGCGCATGCGACGCTCTCCGCGGCTGCGTGAGGCGCCGCGGGGCTTTCGCGTGACCGTCACCGCGAACGACCGCGCCGCGCGCGTCTGCGTGAACTCCCCGCTGGGCAACCAGCTCGGGTGCACCGACGTCACCCGCGAACGCAACGAGGCCGAGGACCACTTCGCCGCGCGCGTGGTCGAGCAGTTTCACCGCGAGACCTTCGCGATGCGCCTCGGGCTCTCGACGCAAGACCTCCGCTCCCTCGACGGCACCACCGTGGCCAACGACGCCGCCGCGCGGGAGCAGATGAACAACGTGCTGCGCGACATCGCCGGCCCCGAGGGAGCGCCCCCGCGATGAGCGCGCGACGCGCGGTGCTCTCGACCCTGGTGGCGAGCGTCGCGGCGCTGGTGCTCCTGCCCTCCCTCGCGCCCGCGACGGTGGAGGAGCAGCGCGCGCGGCTCCCGCCCCCCGCGGAGTGCGAAGACCCCGTGGAGGGCATCTGGATGTCCCACAAGTACGAACAGGAGTGGGACGAGTGGATGATCTTCACCCTGCACGTGCGGCGTGACCCACGCGGCGCCGCGGCCCCGTTGAGCCACGCGCCCACGCGTCGCGAGGCCCTCGTGGGGAACATCGAAGCCCACGCCTGGCTCGGCGCCGGGCCGCAGTCGGCGGCACCCCCCGTGTGCACGCCGGGGCTGCACCACTGGACCGTGGCCATGACCGCCGAGGGCACCGCCACCGACCGCCGCATCGAGTTCTGGGGCACGCGCTGGGCGATCCAGAGCGTCTACTGCGGCCCGCGCACCTTCGGGTACAACCTCGATCACTTCACGGGCTCCATCGACCCCGCGCGGCAGGAGTTCCAGTCGGTGAACAACGACGGCGGGCGCGCGGTGAACGACCCCACGGTGTTCCGCCGGGTGCGGTGCTTCGAGCCTGTGTCGCCGCCGCACCCCTACGTCGCGCCGCCCGCGATGCGGCCCCCCTCTCGCGCAGGATGCTCCCGCCGATGAACCGCTCCCGCCGTCGACGCATCGCGCATGTCGTGCCGGTCACCCTGGTGGTCGCCACGGTGCTGCTGATCCCCGCGCTCGCGCCTGCCACCGTGGAGGAGCAGCGCGCGCGGCTCCCTCCACCCGCGCAGCCCGACTCCTGCCAGAACCCCGTCGAGGGCGTGTGGAAGTCCCTGCGGTGGTACGAGGGCAACGGCGCCTGGTACTCGTTTGAGCTGGAGATCCACCAGAGCGGCAACACCCTCTCGGGCTCCATCCGCGCGCACTCCTGGGACACGGGCCCCCGCGAGACCGAGCCCGGCCCCTGCCGCGCAGGGCTCTCGCACTGGATGGTCTTTCAGACCGCCCTGGGCTCCGTCGACCGCAACCTCCGCATCGACTTCGCCGCGACCCGCTGGGCCGTCGAGCGGACCTACTGCGGCGCCTCTCCCTTCGGCTACAACCTCGACCACTTCCGCGGGGTCATCGACACGCGCCTGCAGGAGTTTCAGTCGGTGAACAACGACGGCGGCGCGCAGATCGACGAGCCCACGGTGTTCCGCCGGGTGCGCTGCTTCGAGCCTCAACAACCGCCGCACCCCTACGTCGCGCCCCCGCCCCTGCAGCCGCCCCGCCGCGGCTGGTCGTGCAACAACCGCCGCTGAATCACCGCGCCCCATAGGGGCCGTGACATCGCGCGGGACGCTGGTAGGGTCCGCGCCCGTGAGCGCCCCCGAGCCCGTGTCCGCCGACGAAAACCCCACGAACGCCCGCGCGTCGTGGGTGATCCCCTTCCTGTGCTTCTTCCTCTCGGGCGCGTCGGGGCTCGTCTTCGAGGTCATCTGGACGCGCATGCTCACGCTGGTCTTCGGCGCGAGCACGCCCGCGATCTCCACGGTGCTCTCGGCGTTCATGGGCGGCCTCGCGCTGGGCTCCTTCCTCTTCGGGCGCCTCGCCGATCGCCTGAAGTTCCCGATCCTCTCCTACGCCGCCATTGAGGCCGGCGTCGGGGTCTTCGCGCTGCTCATCCCGCTCATCGTGCGCGGGGTCTACCCCCCCTTCTCGCACTGGGTCACGAACCACGGCGGCAACCGCTTCGACGTGTTCACCCTGCTGCGCTTCGTGGTCGTCGCGCTGCTGCTGCTGCCGCCCACCACCCTCATGGGCGCCACGCTCCCGCTGCTCGCGCGGCACTTCGTGAAGCAGGGCGGCTCGGTCGGTCAGCGCGTGGGCGCGCTCTACGCGGTGAACACCTTCGGCGCCGTGGCGGGCACCTTCGCCGCGGGCTTCTTCCTCCTCCCCCACGTCGGCCTCGCATGGACCAACGCCATCGCGGGCGCCACCAACGTCACCCTGGCCGTGCTCATCGTGCTGTTCCGCAAGCAGCTGATGGGCGGGCCGATGCCTACGGGCTGGCGCGACCTGCTCCCGCAGAAGGCCGCGCCCGAGCCCGTCGAGGAGCCCGCGAAGAAGCCCGCGAAGGAGGGCGAGGACGAGGACGAAGACGAGGTCGACGAGGTGATCTCGAGGCCCGCTCGCGTCGCCGTGCTCCTCGCGGCGGGGGGCTCGGGCTTCGCGGCGCTGGCCTACGAGGTGATCCTGAGCCGCGCGCTCGACATGGTGATCGGGTCGTCGATCTACTCGTTCACCATCATCCTGATGGGCTTCCTCATCGGCATCGGCGGGGGCTCGGCGCTGGCGTCGTGGATCCTGCGCGTGCGCCCCTCGCCCGCGGCCACGGCGGCGGTGGCGGGCACCATCGAGGCCCTCGCGCTGTTCTACTTCGTCTCGCAGCAGACGAACCTCTCGCGCCTCGTGTGGGCCATCACCACCGTGATCGTGCTGCTCGGCACGGCCATCGCGGCGTCGCGGCGCAAGCCCGTGCTCGCGCTCGGCGTGACGCAGCTCCTCATCGCGGGCGGAGCCATCGTCACGTACTTCTTCCAGGACCGCATCCCGCGCATGTTCGTGTACCTCGCGATGACCGCGACGACGAACTGCAGCGCGCAAGACACCGTGCGCTTCAGCGAGCACGTCGGGACCATCCAGTGGCTCTCCTTCGTGGTCGCGCTGCTCTGCGCGCTGCCCGCGGCGATCGGCATGGGCGCGGCGTTTCCCCTGGGGATTCGGGCATATGCACGGGGTGCGGCGCACATCGGCGGCGACACCAGCCGGGTCTACGCGGTGAACACCGTGGGGTCGATCCTGGGCTCGCTGCTCACGGGCTTCGCGATCATGCCCGCGGTGGGGATGGAGACGGCGATGTACATCGCGGTGGCGATGAACCTCGCGCTGGCCCTCGCGCTCTTCCTCGCGAGCAGCGGCGAGGAGCCCGTGAAGTACGCGCTGGTGCCCCTCGCGGCGGTGCTGCTCGCGGTGACCTCGGTGGGCGCGGTGCTCGGACGAGACGGTCGCATCGCCCGCTCCCGCGGCGCGCTGCGGGTCTTCCCCCGCGCGTGGGACCAGGCCGAGATGACCACCGGGGTGTTCCGGCTCTCCCTCGCCGACGGGATGATCCACCGGCAGAACGGCCGCTGCATCGAAGACGCCGCGGGCGACCGCAGCGCGCGGCTGGGTCCCGAGAACCCGATCTATTACCGCGACGGCGTGACCACCACGGTGACGGTCGAGCGCTGGGCCGTGGGCGGCGACCGCATCCATTTCGCGCTGAAGAACAACGGCAAGGTCGACGCGAGCAACGGCGACGACATGCCCACGCAGGTCCTCGTGGCGGGTTATCCCCTGCTGCTGCACCCCCGCGGCCCGCGAGACCTCGACGTCGCCGTGGTGGGCTTCGGCAGCGGCGTGACCATCGGCACCGCGCTGCAGTTCCCGGTGCGGCGCGTCGACGTGGTGGAGCTCGAGCGCTGGATCCCCGACGCGTCGCGGTACTTCGCCGACATCAACCACCTCACGTACACGCGCGAGCGGGTGTTCCCCTTCGTCGAAGCGCCGCGCATGACGCTGATCAACAACGACGGGCGCAACTACCTCGCGACCACCGACCGCCGCTACGACGTGGTGATCTCCGAGCCGTCGAACCCCTGGATCACCGGCGTCTCCAACCTCTTCACCGAGGACCACTGGCGCGCCGCGATGCAGAGCCTGCGGCCCGATGGGATCTTCGTGCAGTGGGTGCAGCTCTACGAGATGCACCCCGACAACATCTAGACGCTCTACCGCACCTTCGCGCGGGTCTTCCCCCACGTGCGCGTCTTCGCGGCCGACGCGTACAGCTCCGACACCATCCTCCTGGGCGCGCGTCAGCCCATCGCGCTGGACCCCGAGCGCATCGACGCGCACATGCGCCTGCCCCGCGTGGCCGAGGCCCTCGCGCCCTCCCACGCCGAGCGGGCGACCGACGTGCTCGCGCGCATGCTCTTCGCCAGCCGCGACGAGCTCAACCAGTTCACCGTGCTCGAGGAGCGACTGGAGCGCGGCGAGTGGCAGCCCGTGCCCCGCGCCACGGGGATCACCGAGTGCTCCCCCGCGATCTGCCGCCGTCGCCCCGCGCCCATCAACACCGACGACAATGCCCACATCGAGTTCGCCGCGCCGCGCGACCTCATCGGCTTCGACGCCTTCTCGGGCTACGTCGAGACGATGTACGCCGACGAGTGGCGCTACGGCACCGTGGAGCGCGAGCTTACCCTGGGCGCCGACCCCGCGGTGCGCATCCGGGTGCTCTCGAACCTCGGCGTCTCGCTGCTCGCCGCGGGCCGTCCGCGCCGGGCGGGTGAGCTGCTGGAGCAGGCCGCCGCGCTGCGCGACCGCACGACGCCCAACACCCCCGTGCCCGAGCTCGCCCGCGCGGCAGGGATCTGGGACGCCATCACCACCCCGCGGGAGCCCACCGTGCGCCTCGACCCGCCGGTGCCCGGTCCCGACATGAGCGTGGAGGGCGCGCGGCAGCTCCAGGAGACCTTCAATCGCGCCCGCGAGGCCGTGGAGCGTGGGCAGAACCGTGCCGCCCTGGAGGCCCTCGCGGGTCTCCCCACCGCGGTGCGAGACCACTCGGGCCCGGGGCTCCGACTGCTCTTCGGCTACCTGCTCTACAAGACCAGCATGGAGCCGCGGGCGGAGCCGCGGTTCAGCGAGGCCGCGGAGCTCCTCGAGGCGCTGGTGCACGACGAGCCCCGGTGGACGCAGCAGCACCCCGAGGCCCACTACCTCATCGGCCGCGCGCGCTTCCGCGCGGGTGACTTCGCGCGCTCGGTGACGGCCATGGGGCACTTCGTCGACGCCTCGCGCAACCCTGTCCGTGGTGCCCATGAGATGCCCGCGGTGCCGAGGGACCTCGAAGAGCCACCGCCGGGCGCCGCGCCTGTCACCGACGCGCCGGGGGAGAGCCCGAAGGATCTTCGTCCCGCGCGGTAGCGGCGAGTGCATCGGGCGCGGGATTGGTCCAGACTCACGCCGTGCCGCGTCGTTCTGCCTCTGTGCTCGTGACCGTTGCGTCGCTCGCCCTCGCCGGTTGCGGTGAGGCCGAGCGGCCGAACTCCCTGCCGCTCCAGCGCTTCGACGTGGTCATCACCCCCACCGACGCCGTCGCGAACCCCGTCGACGCGGGCTTCGACGCGGGCGCACCGACCTCCCCCGACGTGGTCGACGCGGGCGCCGCGCCGCGGGATGTGAGCTTTGACCTCAACACCGCGCGCGCCTACCCGAGCGCTCCCTACGGCGGCGCGATGGGGCAGGCCCCGCCGCCCTTCACCCTGCCCGACTGCATGGGCATCCCGTTCAACTTCGGGGGCGTGACCTTTCAGCAGAGCCGCGCCACGGTGCTCGCGATCTTCACCGGCAACTGCGCGACCTGCGAGGCCGACGCGCGGCAGCTCCAGGCCCTCGCGGTCGAGACCGGGACGCGGGGCGTTCGGGTGATCGCCGTGCTCCAGGAGGGCGCCGCGCCGATGGAGCAGCCCGATGCGGTGTTCTGCGCCTCGTGGCGAACGCGCGCGATGGCGACGCACCCCATCCTCCTCGACGTGTCACGCACGCTCGACGCGCTGAACCTCCCGCCCCGAGGCTTTCCGGTGGTCGTCGTGGCCGACGCCACGGGGATCATCCGCGGGCGCTGGGTGATGCAGTCCAACTGGGCGATGCGAGCGCGCGAGGTCCTCGCGACGGTGGCGCCTTGACCCTCGCGGGCGGCACGCTTCGCAGGTAGATTCGCGCCACGCCGCATGTCGAAGGACCCCGCAGAGAAGGTGCCCGGACGCATCGTGAGGACGCTGAAGGCCGGCTTCCTCGGGAGCAGCGTGGCGTCGAGCTACCTCGGCGGAAAGATCCTCGACCGCTTTCGTCAGGAGAGCAGCCGACCCGAGGTCGAGCTCCAACGCCACCTGCAGAACGCGAAGCGCATCGCCGAGACAATGAAGGAGCTGCGCGGCCCGCTGATGAAGGTAGGGCAGCTGCTCTCCACCCACGCCGAGGCCCTGCCCGGCGAGTACGGCGAGGTGCTGCGCTCGCTGCAGAGCTCGGCGCCGCCCATGAGCTACGCGACGATCCGGGACGTCATCGAGATGGACCTCGGGGCCACGC
Organism: Polyangiales bacterium; assembly: GCA_044376155.1. GTDB lineage: Bacteria > Myxococcota_A > Polyangia > Polyangiales > JAWKRB01. Next base: position 1,027 of record JBILLI010000082.1, on the reverse strand, counting down.
CCGAGGAGCTCTTCGCGGAGTTCTCGCGCGAGGCCATCGCCGCGGCCAGGTGCACCGCGCGAAGCTCAAAGACGGCACCGACGTCGCGGTGAAGGTGCAGTACCCCGGCGCGGCCGCGAGCGTGGATGGCGACCTCAAGAACCTCAAGCTCGGCGCGGCGATGGTGAAGGGGCTGCTCGCCGACGTCGTGCGCAACGATCGGCTGGACTTCACCCCCGTGGCCGAAGAGATCGCCGAGGTGCTCGCGCAGGAGACCGACTACTGCCGCGAGGCCTACAACGCGCGGCTCATGGCGAAGCTCTTCGAGGGCGACCCCTGGGTGGTGATCCCGCGGGTGCACACGCGCTACTCGGGGCTGCGCACGGTGACCTACGACTTCATCGAAGGCGTCGACCTCAACGTCGCCCTCGCGAACCCCGACGCAGATTTCCGCGCCTCCGTGGTGACCCGGCTCAGCGACGCGTTCTGGCACCAGATGATCCGCGGCGGGCTCCTCCACGCCGACCCCCATCCCGGGAACTACCGGGTGCTCCCCGACGGCCGCCTCGCGCTGCTGGACTTCGGCTGCGTGAAGGTCTTCGACGAGCGCTTCTTGCGGCCCTTCGTGGAGATGGTCCGGGCGCGTATGCGGGGCGACGAGGAGGCGCTGAAAGACGCCATGCTGGCCCTGGAGCTCTTGAACAACCGCGATGACCCGCAGGAGCTCGAAGACATGCGCCGGGTCTCGGACTACTTCTCGGTCGGGCTGCTCAAGGACGAGCCCTTCGACTACGGCGGATACAGCTACGTGCGGGGCGCCAAGGAGCTGGTGCTGTACTTCCTCCAGTCGCGGCGCATCCCTCCGTCGCAGAAGGACATGATCTTCATGACCCGGGTGGTGCTCGGCTACTACGAGTATTTCAGCCGCGCGAAGGCGCGCCTGAACTTTCACCAGATGGTGAAGCGCCAGGTCGACGCGCCGTGGACCGGCCGCGCCATCACCATCCCCCCCTACGGCGAGTGAGCGAACCTCGTGGGACGCACGCTC
>JBILLI010000603.1:0-4799 GCA_044376155.1 Polyangiales bacterium | reverse complement strand
CGCGCAGTCCGTGCGCATTCTGGGAGACGCGCCGTGAAGGCCGTGATCCTCGGGGCGACGTCGGGGATGGGCCGGGCCATCGCGCGGCTCCTGGCCGAGCGCGGCGACGCGGTCTTCGTGCTCGGCCTCGGCGACGACGAGCTCACCCGCACCGCGGCGGACCTCACCGCGCGCCACCCCAAGAACGCCGAGGCGCGCTGGGCGGTGTGTGACCTGGAGCGCCCCGAGACCTTCGCGCCCGCCCTCGACGCGGCCGACGCGGCCCTCGGCGGCTTCGACACCGTGGTGGTCACCGCGGCCCTCTTCGCCACGCAAGACAAGGCCGAGGCCGACCTCGAATTCACCCGCCGGATGCTCACGGTGAACTACGCCCACACCGTGGTGTTCTGCGAGCACGCGCGCACCCGACTGCTCGCGCGCGGCGGCGGGCGCCTCGCGGTGTTCTCCTCGGTGGCGGGGGACCGCGGCCGCAAGCCCGTGGCGCTCTACGGGTCGAGCAAGGCGGGGCTCACGCACTACCTCGAGTCCCTCGACCACAAGCATCACGCCGAGGGGCTCTCGGTGCTGTGCGTGAAGCCGGGCTTCGTGAAGACCTCGATGACCGAGGGGCTCAAGCCGCCGCCCTTCGCGGGCGAACCCGGGCAGGTCGCGCGCGACGTGGTGCGGGCGCTCGACCGCCGCCGCGCGGTGCTCTACACGCCGGGCATGTGGGCGCTGGTGATGCTGGTGATCCGCTGGCTGCCGCGCTTCGTCATGCGCAAGATCGGGTTCTGAACGCCGCGGGTTAGGAGCCTACGCAAAACAACCGTGCCGTTTGCGCAGCCGATCCACGTCGCGCTGCGGCGTCGTGATCGCTCGGAATCCATCGAGGATGCCTTCGCGATCACTCCTTGCAGCGCTCGCGTCTCGGCGCCGCAAATCGACACGTTTGTTCTGCGTAGGCTCCTTACCGGAGCTGGCTGTCCTTGTTGCCGCGGCGGTTGTAGAGCTGCGCGCGGCGCTCGTCGTGGTCGGCCTCCTCCTGGCAGCGCACGCAGCGGGTGACGCCGGGCACCGCGAGACGTCGCGCGGGAGGAATGGGCGCCTCGCAGTCTTCGCAGAGCTCACGGCTCAGCCCCTGGGCCATGCGCTTGCGGGCGCGCTCGACCTCGGCGGCGACCGTGGCGTCGATCTGATCCTGCACGGCGCCATCTTGTGCCCAACCGACGGCCATGACTCGCACCTCCTCGGCGAGGCGTCGCCCGCCACGGGCGCGCGCGTCGCCAGACGTGGATTCTATGACCGCGAGGCCGCGCCTCGTCCAGGGGACGCCGTGCGAAGCAGTCCGCGAGGTCAGGCGTGCGTGAGGGCGTATTCCAGGGCGGCGCACACCGCGGCGACCTGCGCGTCGTTGCACTGCGCGGGGGTGGTGCGCGGGCTGTCGGGGTAGACCTCGGTGGTGGTGGTGAAGCGCGCGCCGGTGACGCCGGCGCACAGCCCGAGCGCGCGCACCGGGTAGTGGATCACCCCGCGGCTCACCACGCGCTCGCCGAGGAGCAGGCCCGCGTCGTCGGGCGGGGCGATGTGCGTCACGCGCTCCACCGCGGCGATGATGGCGTCTTGAAAGCCCGTCTGGGGGTTCTCGGCGTCGTCGACGAGGTAGAACCCGTCAGGGATCACCCCGGGCTCGTAGGGCCGCCCGTCGCGCGCGGCGAGGGCCGGTCGAAACTCGGTCTCGTCGGAGTCGGTCGTCTCGTGGAGGTCGACGTGCACCAGAAAGCGCCCGCGGTGCGCGGCGACCAGCGCGGTGAGCGCGCGGGCCTCGGGCGCAGTGCCCTCGGGCTTGAACGCGCGGTTCGGGTCCGCCGCCTCGGGGTTCCAGCGGTGGATGCGCTCGTAGCCCCAGGGGCTCACGCACGGCACGACCAGCAGGTTCACCCGCCCCGCGAAGGTCGCCGCCTCGCGCGCAGCGAAGCGCAGCGCGCCATGCACACCGCTCGTCTCGTAGCCGTGCACGCCGCCGGTGATCAGCGCCACGGGCCGGTCGTCGCGCCACCCGCGGCTCTGCAGCGCGACGAGCGGATATCGCCCGTCGGGCGCGTAGTCGAGCTCACCGTAGGGCAGCGGGTCGAAGTGAGGACGCGTGTGCGCGAGCGCGGCGAGCACGTCGTCGGCGTGGCTTCGTCGCTTCGTCTGCGTCGCGCGCCACTGTGTGCGCTCGGCGGGGCCCCAGGCGACGCCGGGTGTTCCGATGGAGAGGGTCATGGAGGTGCGGCAGTGTCGCCCGTCGTCGCGCGTCGCGCACGCCCTTCGGGGACAGCCCGCATCGACCGCGGCCGCGGGGCGCGCAGGGGCGCGCTTGACGGCCTCCTCACCCCGCTACCGCGCGCCCTCACCCCCGCGGAGCGGCTCCGTTCGGCACACAAGTCGTCGGGAGGCTTGCCAACAAGTAGTTTGCGCGCGCGCGCTGCCGCGCACTGAAGTGCACGGCAGCCAAGGGAAAGCCCGCGTCGCGGGCTGCAGGGATGGGAGCGCTTGATCGCGGGTCGCCCTCGATGGAACGCGACATCCCACTCGCCCGCGCAGCGGGCATTCCCCTGGCTGCCGTGCACTTCAGTGCGCGGCAGCACGAGCGCACGAAAATCACTTGTTTCCCAGATCTCCGACCACTTGTGTGCCGAACGGAGCGCGGAGCGGGGGCAAGGGCTCTCTGCTCGACAGCGATCTCGCTGGGTCGACTGCCTCGCGCAGAGGCACTGCCTGCGAGACGTCCTCGGTGCGCCGTTGCCCATCCGCAGTGCCCGTTGCCAACATCAAGCCCTTGCCCCCGCTCCGCGGGGGTGAGGGCGCGCGGTAGCGGGGTGAGGGGGCCGTCAACGCGCACAAAGCCCTGGGGCACAGACGTTTCGATGTCGGTCATGGAAGCTGCTTGCGCACCTCCTGGGCTGATCGGCGTCATCGAGCGCAGCGGGGAGACCGCTGCGCGGCGCAAGGCACAACCACCAGACGAACCGCCTCGTGTAAATTCGGCACGGAGGCTGTCGATGCGGGTGTGGTGCCTTCTCCCCTGGCTGTGCGCGCTGGCGGGCTGCGGCGGGGCGACCGTGACGGCCCGGGAGCTTGACGCCCAGTCCGCGCCGACGGACGCCTCCGGGCGAGACGCGGCCGCAGACGCCCCGCGATGTGACCCGTCGGTGCTGTCAGACGCGGGCACGGGCGCTGAAGACGCGGGCGCCCCCACCGACGCGGCCTTCGTCGTCGAGCTCTCGCTGAACTCGATCCTCCATCAGTGCGCGCGCATGAGCGACGGGACCGTGCGCTGTCGCGGCGCGAACCACTTCGGTGAGCTCGGCCGCGGCTTCAACGAAGCGGGGATCTTTGACCCGCCGCAGACCGTGCCAGGACTCGTCGACGTCGAGCAGGTGCTCGTGATCGACCCCTACGCCACGTGCACGCGACACCGCGACGGCAGCGTGCGCTGCTGGGGGTCCAACGAGTACGGGCAGCTCGGCACCGGGCACGAGGGCGACGAGACCTGCGACAGCGTGCTCGGCCCGGTCGGTTGTCGCACCCGCCCCACGCTCGTGCCCGGGCTCACCGACGTGGTGCACCTGGCCACAAACCTATTCCAGGCCTGCGCGGTGCGACGTGACGGTGCCGTCTGGTGCTGGGGGAGATTCGGCGTGCTCCTGCCGATGGGCGGCAGCGCCACACCGCACCGGACCTCCCTGGAGAACGTCGTCGGTCTCTGGCCCCGCGGACGCGGCTGGGTCGCGCGGCTCCGATCGGGCGAGCACATCAACGTGCAGACCAACCCCGCGTTTCAGGTGCCCGCGGGCGCCGTGATCGAAGGGCACCAATCATCGTCCCATCTCTGCTACCGCATGCCTGACACCTCGATCCGCTGCGTCGGGCGCAACGCCGACGGCAAGATCGGCAACGGCACCTCCAGCTATCCCGAGGACGTCGAAACGCCGTGGGATCCAGGGCTCTGCGGCGTCCGCTCGGTCATCACGGGGAGCTACCACACCTGCGCGCTGCTCTCGGATCGCAGCGTGTCATGCTGGGGTGACCCCTTCGGATCGACGAGCCTCGACCCGGATCGCGCGCGGTGCGTCGGCCTCCGGGGGCCGACCTCCTGCGAGACGACGCCCACGCCGCTGCCCGGACTGGATCACGTCGCACAGATCTTTCCCGCGACCTGGGGCGGTTGCGCGCTGCGCCTCGATCACACCGTGTTCTGCTGGGGAATCGTCAACTACCGGGCGAACCCGAGGGTGCCGTCGCAGATGCTCTGGTGAGCGCCTCTCCTTGACGGCCCTCCCGCGCGGCCGAACCCTCTCCCGCGATGAGCCCCACGGTGCGCGGTGTCTGGCGACGCTGGTGGCAACCCGCGTGGGAGCCCGCGCTGGTCACGCGACCGGGGCTCCCCGGGGTGTTCCTTCTGCACCGCCGCGACCCCGACGAGATCCCCGACGCGCCCTCGCACCCCAGGCTCGAAGCGCTGCGCGCGCGGCCTCATCCGCACACGCTCGCGGTGCTCGACCACGACGAGCTCGACGGCGCGAGGGCGTGGGTCACCGCGGTCGCGCCCGGCGAGCCGCTGCGGCAGATGCTCCGCCGCGCGTGTCACACCCGCGCGGCCTATCCCCTCGGCGAGGCTGCCCGGCTCGTGCGGGACCTCTGCGCGGGCCTCACCCACCTGCGCGCGGGGGACCTCACGCGCGCCGCCCTCGACCCGCTCGACGCGAGCCTCGGCGTCGAGGGGATGGTGCTCCTGTCGCCCTGGGGCGGGGGGGTGCCGCACCCGACCGCGGTGC
>JBILLI010001020.1:0-4804 GCA_044376155.1 Polyangiales bacterium | reverse complement strand
CCACGCTCTCGTCAACCGCACCGTTGCAGTTGTTGTCGACGTTGTCGCAGGTCTCGACGCTCGGGCGAACCTCACCCGCGCAGGTGCCCCAGCTCCCGACGGCGCAGGTCTGCGTCCCGGCGGAGCAGGCGCCCACGCCCGCGGTGCCACCCGGACCGCCGTAGCAGGTGCGCGTGAGGCCCTCGTCGACGAGCCCGTCGCAGTCGTTGTCGACGTTGTCGCAGACCTCAGTGCTCGGCGATGCCGCGGTGGCGGTGCACACCGTGCTCAGCCCGTCGCCGCTGCACACCATGGTGCCGTTGCGCAGACAGGCACCGAGGCCCGCGGAGCACGCCTCGCCCACGCCCGTGCCCGGCGCGGCCACACCCGCGCGGGCCAGCGCATCACGGACCATCACCACCGGACGCCCCGCGGTGTTCGTCGCGAGCACGTTGAACACCGACGGATACTGCGTGACCTGTGCGTGGTGCGTGTTCTGCCAGCCGGACAGCGACGAGCTCGAGGAGCCGAACATCACCGGATGCCCGGGCGTGGTCACCACCACGTCGTCGGCGTCGAGGCGCGAAGTGGTCCACGACCCGAAGCCGTTGAGGAAGTCGTAGTTGCGGCGGCCCCACTCGCCCGCGACGTAGAGGCCCGTGCCGCCGCCGTTGGCCGACCAGAGCAGCGCCGCCCGCAGGAACTGGCCCGCAGCCGCGTACGTCGACGCGTGGCACGCGGGGTCCAGGGTGCCCACCACCACGCGACCGTTGATCGCAGGGTTCCACACCGTGCGCGTGTCGTACGCGGCCTGGTAGTCCGAGGTGAGCGGCCCGCTGCAGTCCTTGTCCCCGATGATGATGAGGTTGTACTGCGCGAACTGCTGGCGAGTCATGGAGCGCCACGCCGAGTCCGAGGCCACCGTCACGACGGAGCCCGCGGGGAGGTACGGCACCTCCAGCGAACCCGCCGGACCGTAGATCAGCACCCGGGGCGTCGTGCTCGACGCCAGCGGACCGGGGGTGAACGGGTCGTCGGTGGTGCCGTTGCAGTCGTCGTCGAGGTTGTTGCAGCGCTCGGTGCCCGGCAGCACCTGGCCCGTGCAGGCGTTCCAGCTGCCCGTGGTGCAGGTCTGCGTGCCGGCGCGACAGATGCCCTGCCCCGCGGTGTTCGACGGACCCGTGTAACAGCTCTGCGTGACGCCCTCGTCGATGGAGCCGTCGCAGTCGTCGTCGAGGTTGTTGCACACCTCGGCCACGCCGCCGCCCGGGGTGCACACCTGCGAGACGCCGCCGATGCAGGCCGGGGTGGTGCGCTGGCAGGCGCCGATGCCGCAGGTGATGGTCCCGAGGCCCTCGTCGACCTGGCCGTCGCAGTCGTCGTCGCGGCCGTTGCAGACCTCGGTGCTCGGAAGCACCTCGCCCGTGCAGGTCCCGAAGGCGCCGCCGCCGCAGGAGCGCGACCCGGTGCGGCACACGCCCACGCCCGCGGTGCCCGTCGGGCCCGTGTAGCAGGACTCCACCACGCCGTCGTCGGTGACCCCGTCGCAGTCGTCGTCGTTGCCGTTGCAGACCTCGACGCTCGGGGTCACCTCACCGATGCAGCTCCCCCACGCGCCGGTGGCGCAGGTCTGCGTGCCGGGGGCGCAGACGCCCACGCCCGCGGTCCCGCTCGGGCCCGTGTAGCAGCTACGGTTGACGCCCTCGTCGACCTGGCCGTTGCAGTTGTTGTCCGAGTTGTCGCAGACCTCCGGGATCGCCATGCCCGGGGTGCACACCGGCACCATGCCGCTCACGCAGCCCGGCACCGTGCGGGCGCACAGACCAAGACCGCAGGTCTGGTCCGCGATGGCGTCGTCGATCAGGCCGTTGCAGTTGTTGTCCAGCCCGTCGCAGGTCTCGTTGGTCACGCAGGGCACGCAGGTGCCGACGCGGTCGCAGTAGCCCGGGTTGCCGCTCACCGTGCAGTTGGTGTTCGGCGGCCGGATCCCCATGTCGGTGCACACGGGCTCGCCCGAGGAGCACACGATCGACGCCGTGAGGCACTGGCCGCTGCCGGCACAGACCTCCCCCGTGCGACAGGGGATGCAGGCGCCGAGGCGGTTGCACACGAGGTCCGTGCCGCAGGTGGTGCCCGGCGCGACCATCCCCTGGGGCTCGCACACGGGCTCACCCGTCGAGCAGGAGATGCGACCGCTCTGGCAGGGCTGCCCCGGCGGCGTGCACGCCATGCCCGAGCGGCAGGTGATGCAGGCGCCGAGGCGGTTGCACACGAGGTCCGTGCCGCAGGTGGTGCCCGGCGCGCGGGTGCCGGCGCGGATGCAGGTGGCCGTGCCCGTCGCGCAGGTCTGGGTGCCGATGGCGCAGGGGTCCGACAGGGTGCAGCTGGTGCCCGGCGCGCAGGCCACACAGGTGCCCGTGGGGCTGCAGACGTTGTCCACCCGCGGCGACCAGCGGTAACCGCTGTTCGCGAGGCCCGTCACCACGGCGTCGTGGGAGACCTGATCGGTGATGGACCCGGTGTCACGCTGGATGCCGATGGTCGCGCTGGAGCCGCTGGAGAGCGTGCCGTCGCCGGTCATCGTGCCGAAGAGCACGTCGAGGGCGTTGGTCCCCTCCGACAGGAACACCTCGAAGTTGAGGCTCGTGGTGAGGTCGGTGCTGCCGGGGAAGGTCGCGTTGCTCCACTGGGCGATGTACTGCCGGTTCGGCGAGCTGCCGAGCACCGTGGTGCAGATGCCGTTGCTGCGGAGATAGAGGTCGTCCCAGAACGCGAAGATCGTGTTCGGGATGCTCGTATTGGGCAGCGAGCTGTTGATGTACTGCGCCGACGCCGTCGGGAACGACAGCATGCCGTTGGTGCTCAGGCCCACCGCGCCGAACGACTGCCCGTAGTAGCTGAACCCGAAGGGCAGGGTCTCGGTCGCCACGTTGTCGTCGTCGTTCGCGAGGAACGTCGAGTGGCCCGGGATCGCGCACACGTCGATCCACGCCAGCGGCGTGGCCGAGCGGCGGTAGTCATCCACCGTGCTGGTCATCCCGCAGGCGGTGCCCGGCGGGTCCTGGGTGGCCACCTCGCACACCGGCGCGCCGGTGCTGCACCCGATGCGGCCGCGCACACAGGGGCGGCCCAGATCACACGAAGCGCCGTCCGCGCACTCGATGCAGGTGCCCGCGCCGTCGCACACGAAGCCCAGCCCGCAGGAGTGACCCGCCGGCTGCGGCGGACCGGCCACACACACCTCCACAGGGCGGCCGCCGGAGTCGTTGCGGCACTGCACCAGGCCCGTGAGGCAGGGGTTGCCCGGGAAGCAGTCGGAGCCCTCGCGGCACTCTCGATTGGGGTCGATGGGGCCGCAGGTAAACTGCACCTCGGTGGAGATCAGCGTCGGCGACAGCGACCCGTCGGGCGACGGGTTGAGGTACGCGCGCATCTCCAGGTAGCGCGCCATCGGCAGGCCCGTCATCAACGGCTGCTGCGACCGGATGTTCGCCCCGAGGTCCACGCTGGTGGGCAGCGAGGGGGCCCCCAGCGGGGCAGGCGGCAGGCGGATCGGCGTGGCCGTCACGAGGTCCGTGGGGCTGTCGGCGAGGCGCACCTCGAAGTTCAGCGACGTGCCCTGGGGCACCACGGACGTGTAGTTGAACAGACCCCAGTACGGGATCTGCGGCTGCCCGAAGGCGTCCGGCGGGCAGGTGCCGTTGTAGACCCGGTTGTAGGTGCCCCGGGCGCACACCGTGGAGCCCATCGCGGGGATCCAGCGGATGGACGACCCCGCAGTGACCGCGCCCACGGTGCGGTACGCCACCTGGTCGTAGGACGACCCCATGTCGCGCTGGATGCCGATGGTGGCCTGGGAGCCCGAGGGGGCGTCACCCGCGCCGTTCATCTGGCGGTAGAGCACGTCGATGGCGTTGATGGTCTCGTTGAGCTGCACCTGGAAGGTCAGGTGCGCGCCCGCGTCGGAGGTCAGCCGCGCGTCGTCCCACTGGACGATGTAGCGACGGTTCGGCGCCGTGCCCACGAGGGCCACGCAGATGCCGCCGCCGCGGGTCTCGATGTCATCCCAGAACGCGAAGATGGTGTTCTGGATGGACGCGTAGGGCAGCGGCTGGCTGGTCCACAGCATCGACGCCGTGGGGAAGCCCAGCATGCCGTTGGCGCTGATCCCCACCGAGGTCTGCGGCACGCCGTAGTAGTTGAACGTGAACGGCAGGGTGTCGGTGACGGTGCCGTCGTCGGAGTTCGCCAGGAGGCGAATGCTCCCGGGCTCGGCGCAGGCGTCGACCCAGGGCTGCGGCGAGACCGCGCGGTTGTAGGCGTTGCCCGTCCCCGAGGTGCAGGCGCCGGTGATGCCGCCGCGGGTGCCCGGCTGGCGGGCCTCCGGCGGGCAGAACACCGCGTGCGTCGAGGTGCCCGTGCCCACCCCAGAGGACCCCGCGGGGATCGCGTCGGCCCCCTCGTGGCAGATCACCTGGTGGTGACAGCCCGGGACGCACGACCCCGGACACTCGCTCACCGGACCGATGTACCGGCTCGCCCCCGGGAAGGCCGGGCGCCACTGCCGACAGGTCGACCACACCCCGCTCTCGCAGTCGCGCTGGCCCAGGAGACAGATGCTCTCGGCGCCGCGGTTGGCGTCCGTGGTCACGTCGCAGGGCAGCGGCGCGGTGCCGGGACGGCAGGCGCAGCCCGCTCGCACGTCGTCGGGGCGGCAGCGGTAGCACTGGTCGGTGACCGTGCGGTCGTTGTCGTTGCAGTCGGGCCGACAGGAGTTGCCGAAGCCGAAGCCGTCGCCGTCGTTGTCGACGCACTCCGGCACCAC
>JBILLI010000602.1:0-4805 GCA_044376155.1 Polyangiales bacterium | reverse complement strand
CGTACGAGCAGCAGCTCACCCTGCCCGAGACCCTCGAGCAGACCATCCGCGGCGCGCAGTACCCCTGGGACCTCGAGAACGTCCTCGACGACCTGCGCCGCCTCGCGGGCACCCGACGCGTGCTCGGATCTCCCCCCGAGAACCGCGTCGCCGTGCTCAGCCTCCGCGACGACATCCTCCAGCTCCAGAACCGACAGAGCCTCCCCGAGTCCGAGCAGCGGCTCTCGCCCAGCGAACGCCTGCGTCTGCGCCTCGGCGCCTCCTCCGCCATCGTCCGCGACGCCAACGGGACCGTGCTCGGGCGACGCATCCCCTTCGCCCTCGCGCCCGTGGGACAGACCGGCGTTCAGTCCGCGCGGAGCGTCGTCGCCCTCGCGGGGTCGGGCTGCGCCGAGCGACTGTGGCACGTGTCCGCGTCGATCCAGCTCGAAGAGTCCCCGACGGCCCCCGCGTTCTTCGGTGCGGCCGCCGCTTCGGTGCCGCTCTCCGTGCGTCGCTCCAACGCCGGCTTCTTCAGCCAATGGTGCGGCGAGCGCGGCACGCAGACGCTGGACTTCCAGACCGGCTCCTACCGCCCGAGCATCAACCCCCTGCTGCTCCCCTCGACCGGCACGCTGTCGCGGCCCGCGAGCACCTTCGACAACCGCGCGAACGCGAGCGTGCGCGCCTTCGTCAACGTCGACCCGCGGACCTTCGCCAGCGACGACTACGCCAACGGCGGGAGCTCGGAGCTCGCGGGGCGCGGGCTCTACGGTCAGTACGAGGTCTTCATCCCCGAGTCGGCCCTCGGCAGCGCCGCCGCGCGCACCGCGGACCTCGACGGTGGTGTGAGCGTGACCCGCGCCGGGCTCAACCTCTCGACGGTCACCGACATCGTGCTGCGCCTGGAGTACGTCTCCATCGTTCGCCCGATCTACACCATCGACTGCGTGCAGGGCACCCTCGACTGCGACGAGCGGGTCGAGAACGGCTGTGAGGTCACCCCCGCCACCGATCCCGCCAACTGCGGCGGATGCGGCGTCCGTTGCCCGCCCGGCGTCGCGTGCGTCGCCGGTGTCTGCGACGTGCCCTGCCAGCCCGGCTTCGCCGACTGCGACCAGATGCCGGCGAACGGCTGCGAGGTGAACACGACCACGAGCGCCGCGCACTGCGGGATGTGCGGCCGCGCCTGCCCCGCGGGGCGCCCCTGCGTCGCGGGCGTGTGCAGCACCACGGCGTGTGAAGACGGCCGCGCCAACTGCGACAACAACGCCGCCAACGGCTGCGAGACGGACCTTCGATCGTCGGCCACGAGCTGCGGCCGCTGCGGCGAGGCGTGCATACCCGCGATGAACCAGACCGCGGCGTGCGCGGAGGCGCAGTGCACCCGCGCGTGCAGCGGCGGCTTCCTCGACTGCGACAACCGCGCGGCCAACGGCTGCGAGGCCGATCCGCGCACGAGCGTCGCGCACTGCGGCGCCTGCGGCCGGGCCTGCCCGGCGCGCCCCAACACGACCCCGACCTGCACCGACGGCCAGTGCGGACGCACCTGCAACGCCGGCTTCGCCGACTGCGACGGAGACGCCCTCAACGGCTGCGAGACCGACACCCGCACCAACGCCAACCAGTGCGGCGCCTGCGGCACCGTCTGCCCGACGGGGCAGGGGTGCGTCGCGGGCGCGTGCTCCACGACGGCCTGCCGCAACGGCGTCGCCGACTGCAACAGCAACCGCGCCGACGGCTGCGAGGTCACCCTCGCGAGTGATGTCGCCCACTGCGGCGTGTGCAACCGCGCCTGCCCCACCCCCGCCAACGCCGTCGCGACCTGCGTGTCGGGTACCTGCGCGGGCAACTGCCTGCGGGGCTTCGGCGACTGCGACGGGCGCGAGGCCACCGGCTGCGAGGCCGCGCTCACGCGCGACGTGAACCACTGCGGCGTGTGCGGGCGGCGCTGCACGGTGCCCGATCCGATGACGCAGGTCGCCCTGTGCCGCAACGGCTTGTGCGAGGTGTCATGCGCGCAGGGCCGCGCCGACTGCGACGCCGAGCGCGCCAACGGCTGCGAGGCCGACCTCGCCCGTGACCTCACGAACTGCGGACGCTGCGGCGCGCGATGCGCCGCCGGGCAGGTCTGCGCCAACGGGACCTGCACGAGCGCGTGCCCCGCCGGGCAGTCGGCCTGCGGCGGCGTGTGCCGCTCCACCACGAACGACAGCTCCAACTGCGGCGCGTGCGGCAACGTCTGCCCGGCCCGCACCAACGCCACGTCGGTCTGCGCCGCGGGCGCGTGCGCCCTCACCTGCGACGCGGGCTTCGGCAACTGCGACAACGCCGTCGACAACGGCTGCGAGACCAACACGCTGACGTCCGCGGCCCACTGCGGCGCCTGCGGGCGCGCCTGCCCGGCCGGTCAGAGCTGCACCAACGGCGCCTGCGCCGCGACCTGCGCGATGACGACCTGCGGCCCCGATTGCGTCGACCCGCAGACCAACACGTCGCACTGCGGCGCCTGCAACAACGCCTGCCCCGCGCGGGCCAACGCGAGCGCGACCTGCGCGTCGGGCACCTGCGGGATCACCTGCAACACCGGCTTCGCCAACTGCAACGGCAACGCGGTCGATGGCTGCGAGGTCAGCACCCAGGTCGACCCGGCGAACTGCGGCGCCTGCCGGATGATGTGCAGCCTGCCCGCCGTCGCGATGCACACCTGCGCCGCGGGCGCCTGCGGCGTCGGCGCGTGCAACCTGGGCTTCGCGAACTGCGACGGCAGCGCGGTCAACGGCTGCGAGGTCAACACGCAGACCAGCAACGCGCACTGCGGCGCCTGCAACCGCGCGTGCCCCTCGGGGCAGATGTGCGTGAACGGCGCGTGCGCGTCGACCTGCGCGCAGACGCTGTGCAGCGGGGCGTGCGTCGACACCCAGACGAACGTCTCCCACTGCGGCGGCTGCGACCGCGCGTGCGCCCTCGCCAACGTCGCGACGCACACCTGCGCGGCGGGCGCCTGCGGCGTCGGCGCCTGCGCGATGAACTTCGGCAACTGCGACGCGATGGCGGCCAACGGCTGCGAGACCAACACCCAGACCGCCGTCGCGCACTGCGGGATGTGCGGCCGCGCGTGCGCCCTCGCCAACGTCACGACGCACACCTGCGCGGCGGGAACCTGCGGCGTCGGGACCTGCACCACGGGCTTCGGCAACTGCGACGGGATGGCGGCCAACCAACACGCAGACGAGCAACGCGCACTGCGGCGCCTGCAACAACGCCTGCCCCTCGGGGCAGGTCTGCGCCAACGGCGTCTGCGCGTCGACCTGCACGCAGACGCTCTGCAGCGGGGCGTGCGTCGACACCCAGACCAACGTCTCCCACTGCGGGATGTGCAGCCGCGTGTGCGCCCTCGCCAACGTCGCGACGCACACCTGCGCGGCGGGAACCTGCGGCGTCGGGACCTGCAGCGCGGGCTTCGGCAACTGCAACAACAACGCGGCCGACGGCTGCGAGACCAACACGCAGACCACCCTCGCGCACTGCGGCGGATGCGGGATGGCGTGCACCCCGCTCACGGCGGGCTTCGCCGCGTGTACGTCGGGCGCGTGCGTTCGCACCTGTCCCATGAACACTCACGCGGTGGGGACGGCCTGCGTCGCCGACGGTGGTCCGAAGCTCGTCAGCCCCATCTCGCTGGGAGACGTGACGCAGCTGCGTCCCCGCTTCGCGTGGATCAACCCCGCCAACGCCGACGGCGCGGTCATCGAGGTCTGCAACGACCGCGCGTGCACCTCCATCGCGCAGACGCTCATGGCGCCCGCGGTCGGCGTGACGCCCACCACGGCGGCCGCCGCCACCACGGCGCTCGCCCCGGCGCGCACGTACTACTGGCGCGCGCGCGTCATGGTGGGCAGCGCGGCCGACACCGCCAACAACAGCCCCGTGTGGCTCTTTCACACCCCGCGGGCCAACCGCGGGACGGTGCAGACCAGCGTTCGCCCGCACCTCGATGTCAACGCCGACGGCTTCGACGACCTGGCCGTCGCGGCGCCCAACGCGGGCAGCGGCGCCGGTCGCCTCGACGTGTACCTCGGCAGCATCTCGGGCCCCTCGACCACGGCGCACCGGAGCTTCACCGGCGCCGCGGGGGACCGCCTCGGCACCTCGGTGTCGCCTGCGGGCGACGTCAACGGCGACGGCTACGGTGACCTGCTCGTGGGCGCGCCGGGCGCGTCGGGCGGGCGCGGCTCCGTTCTGCTCTACCTCGGAGGCCCCATGGGGCTCGCGACGACCGCGGCGTTCACGGCCACCGGTGCGACCACGAGCGACGCCCTCGGCACGACGGTCACCGGCGCGGGCGACGTGAACCTCGACGGCTACGCCGACCTCGTCGTCGGCGCGCCCGGCGCGAACAGCCGCGCGGGCTCCGCGGTCTGGTACCGGGGCGCGGCCTCGGTCACGACGTTGCCCGCGACGACGCTCTCGGGCACCGGCGGCGCGAACCTCCAGTTCGGCCTCACCCTCGTCGGCGTCGGCGACGTGAACGGCGACGGATACTCCGACGTGCTCCTCGGTGAACCGGGATTCAACGGCAACCAGGGGCGGATGCACACCTTCTTCGGAGGGATGACCGGACTCCCGGCGATGACGACCTCCCGCCTTGACGGCGGCTCCCCCGGCGACCGCTTCACCGAGGGCCTCGCAGGGGCCGGCGACCTCAACGCGGACGGGTTCTCCGACGCGATGGCGGCTGCGCCGCTCGCGCTCGCCGGGCAGCTGGGCGGGTTCAACGTGCTCACGGGGGGCAGCGGTGGCCTCTCCACGACGACCAGCATCCC
>JBILLI010000081.1:0-16752 GCA_044376155.1 Polyangiales bacterium | reverse complement strand
GGAGCGTCGCAAGAGGCGCGCGATGGGAGCGTCGCAAGAGGCGCGCGATGGGAGCGTCGCAAGAGGCGCGCGTGATGGGAGTGTCGTGTGCTCCCCTTCTCCTGCCGGATCACCGGCGGGAGAAGGGGTTGGGGGATGAGGGCCACCACAGCGGCCTCGCAAGAAGTGGCGCGCGACACGACAGCAAAGGAGCCGCACCCAACAGGACTCGACGACCCTCTTCGTCAGGACCGACGCGCACCAGGCGCCGGCCAAGCTCCAACCAGATGCCAGGATCACGGCGGGCAATCTCGAATTGTTCCTCCGCCGACAGGTGCTCCACGTCGCGCTTGAGTTGGAAGAGCAAGGGTGCATCGACGGAGAGGTCGATCCATCCGGCGTTCGCAGCGCCGAGGCCGCACCCGAACCTCGTGCGAAGCATCGTACCCGACGCCGACATGCCATCCATATGCTTGCGCAGCATAGACCTGAAGCACCGCTGAGATGCTCCGGTGGAGGGACATCTTCAACGTCGGGTCATCCCGTGCCGCCGATGTACCTCGCGTCATCGGGGACGAACACCTCAACCACCTGAATCCCTCCCGCGCGGACCTCCCAACGCACCTCGAGGTCGACCACCGAGAAGCCCCAGCGGGTGCCCTCCGCCGCGGGGGATGTGAGCGGCATGCGGCGCTGCTGAAACGCGGGGCGCGGGTCGAGCGAGAGCAGGCCGCGAATGAGCGCGCGGAGCTCGGGGCGCGTCGACTCGAAGTGACGCACCTGCGCCGAGGCCTTGCGGGTGAAGCGCACCGGCGCGCGCGCGATGGGCTCCCGCGCCCACCCCGTGGTCGCGCCGCGCACCGCGTCGGCGTAGGGCAGGTAGGGCTTCACGTCGAGCACGGGAGAGCCGTCGAGCAGATCCACGCCGCGCACCTCGAGGCGCGGGCCCTCGGGGTGATCGAGGTCGGCGCGGAGCAGCTCCACCACCGACATGCCGATGGGGTTGGGGCGGTGCGGCGAACGGCTCGCGAGCACCCCGACCTTCGACGCGCCTCCGAGACGCGGCGCGCGCACCGTGGGCCGCCAGTCGGTCGCGCCCGTGGCGTGGAACACGTAGACCAGCCAGAGGTGGGACCAGCCCTCGATCCCGCGCAGGGCGGCGCGCAGGGCGTCGTCGCGCCGGAGGTGCACGGTGCCGCGGGCCGCGGGGCACAGCCCGGGCTGCCGCGGGATGCTGTACTTCTCTCGAAAGATCGTGCGCGCCACGCCGATGGGGGTGAAGGTCCACGGCGCGGCGGGGTCACCGTCGCGATGCTCGCTCACCCGACGCAGGGTACCCCCGCGGGCGCCCGAACCGCAGCGCCGTCGACACGGCCCATCCCCCACCGCGTGGTCTGGCGTGACGCGCGCGGCGCGTGGCAGGATCGCGGCCGGTCATGCTCTCCCCGGCCTACGCCACGCTCAACCACGGCTTCGACGGACCGACCCAGGACCGCGTCCTCGTTCGCGTCACCGACACGCGCGTGCTCGCGGTCGTGGCCGATGGCGTGGGCGGGATGCACGGCGGTGCGGCCGCGGCGGACCTCGTGGTGACCACCCTCGCGGACCGCCCCGGCGCGGGCACCGACGCGGCCTGGCGACAGATGCTCCGGTCCCTCGACCGCGCGCTCTTCGAGGGCGGCATCGGGCAGAGCACCGCGGTCGCCCTCACGGTCATGCCCGACCTCGTGGTGGGGGCCAGCGTGGGCGACTCGCACGCGTGGTGGTATCCGACCGACGGTCGCGCGGTGCACCTCACGTCCGCGTCGCCGCGCAAGCCCCTGCTCGGCAGCGGGGAGTCCTCGCCCCAGGGCTTCGTGTGCGCGGGGGGCAGCGGCCGGCTGCTCCTCGCATCCGACGGGCTGTTCCGCTACGCGCCCGCGGCGCGCATCGAGGCGGTGGCGCGCGTCGGCTCGGCGCAAGAGGCCGCCGAGGCCCTGCTGGCGCTCGTGCGCCTGCCCGCCGGCGGGCTGCAAGACGACCTCGGCCTCGCGGTGATCGACATCGCGTAGGTGATCAGCCTCGACCTCATCGCGGGGATTCCTCACGCGCTCGCCTCACGCCTCGGCGCTATGCTGCGCGCCGTGACCGCGCTCACCACCGCCGTGTGCTCCGTCACCGCGACGCAGCGCGGGAGATATTTCTGGGCCGTGTGGTGGTCCGCGGCGCCGTGTCACAGCCCGTTTCAGCGACCGGATGTGTCGGGCGGCGGGGCGCGCACCGAGGCCGAGGCGCTCGACGCGGCCACACACGCAGCGGGGCGGCACCTCACCCTCACGGCGCCGTACTGGGCCCGCGCGTGGAAGTGTGTGCTCCGCGGCGCGCCCCCGCCGCCGCTGCCGCGTCCGCCCGCGGAGCGTCCGGCGCGGGCGGTGCGCGCCGAGGGCCCCTGGGCGGTGCTCGGGGTGGAGCCCGGCGCGACGCGCGAGGTGATCACCCGCGCGTTTCGCCTGCGCGCGCTCGAGACCCATCCCGACCGCGGCGGCGACCCCGAGGCGTACATCGCCGTGCGCGCGGCGTACGAACGCCTGCGTCACCGCCGGGACTGAGAAGCCCACGCACCCGGCGCTTGCCAGGCCCGTCCGCTGCGTGATGCCCTGCGGTACATCAGGGTCCGGCGGTGACACGCCGACGAGAGGAGCACACATGGCGATCGGTGCACGAAACAAGGTCGGCGCTTCGGGCAGGGCGCGGCGCGAGGCGTTCGTCAACGCGCTCGCGGGGGTCACAGAGGCCGCGTACCTCGCCGCGGCGGCGGACGGCGTGGTGACCGACGAGGAGTACGCCCTCATCGCGAACCTCATCGTCGAGCGCTGCGAGGGCAACGTCACCGTCCGCGCGGTGGGCGAGATCCTCCAGGCCTGCGCCGAGTCGCTCGCCGAAGAGGGCTTCGACGCCCGCATGGACCAGATCGCCGAGACCCTCCCCGACGCCGATGCGCAGGTCGCCGCGCTCTACGCCGCGAGCGACGTGATCCTCGGCGACGACGAGTACGACCCCGAGAACGAGGGGGCGTTCTACGACGACCTCGCCACCCGCCTGGAGTTCTCCGACGAGCTCGCCGCGGAGATCTGGAACGGCCAGCTCGAGACCTGGGGCTGGACCTGACGCTCGCCCGTCGGGGTCCGCGTGGGCCCCGGGTTCACCCACCGTTGAAGGGCCTTCTCTGCGCGCCTCAGCGAGGGCAGAGGGTCACCACGACAGGGCGGTGGTCCGACGCGTCGCTGTCTCCCACGACGGCCGAGGTCACCGCGAAGCGCGCGAGCAGCGCGGCGTTGCCGAAGATGTAGTCCACCCGCGTCGCGAAGCGCGAGGTCGCCGTGAGCGCCCGCGGGAGCGGCGCACGGAGCGCCTCGGCGTAGCCCGCGACCCCACCCCCCAGCGCGGCGAGTCGTACGAGGTCGTACCATCCCTCCGCGTCGAGGCGTCGCATCAGCGCGTCGTCGGGCGGGTCGAGGCCCGCGTCGCGCCGCTTGTCGGTGATCTCCTGCCGTCGCCGCGGCTCGTAGTCGTCGGGGCGCAACGCGTTGAAGTCCCCCAGAAGCAGCGCGGGGGTCTCGCGCGGGAGCGCCGCCGCGAGCTGACCGTACTGGGCGCACCGCACGGCCTCGTCGTGCACGTCGAGGTGCGTCGCGGCGACCGTCACCCGCACCTCCCCGAGCGTCACCCCCGCGCGCACCGCGGAGCGGAGCTCCCCCGCGACGACATCCAACGGCAGCGCCGCGGGGTCGAGCACCGCGGGGCGCGCGAGCAGCGCGTTGGCGCCCCAGGCCGCCGGGGCGTAGGCGTGGCGGGTGGACAGCGCCTCGTCGAGCCGCGCGAGGCGATCGGGGTCGAACACCTCCTGCAGCGCGATGACGTCGCAGCCCAACCCGCGGAGGGTCTCTTCGGCGCGCGCGTACCCGAGGCGCCCCCAGGCGTCGCACCAGCCGTGGACGTTCCAGGTGCAGACGCGAAACTCGCGCACGTTGTTCATGCTCGACGGGCCCGTTTCCTCCCACGAGAGGGTACCCGCGGCCGCGCGACGGATCGAGCCCGCACGTCGTGCGCCTCGCCCTGCACACCGAGACGTCGGCGCGCCGCGAGGGGTCGAACGTGCGCGGTGTCTCCGTCACATTCTTGCCGTCCCGTGCCGGGTCACGACGCAGCAGAACGCCGACGATCGAGGCCTTCGTGCGATCGGCGCAGTGCCTCGTCGGCATCGCTTGGAGTACGGCCAGCCCGCTGTGGGCGACGAGCCAGAGGAAGTGATGGAGTCACCATTCGTGGTGGGGATCGGCGCGTCGGCGGGCGGGCTCAGCGCGTTGGAGCGGCTCGTCGAGAGACTCTCGGTCGACACCCCCGCGTCGTTCATCATCGTTCAGCACCTGTCGCCCGAGCACAAGAGCCTGATGGCAGAGATCCTCGGGCGCCGCACGCGCCTGCAGGTGCGCGAGGCCGAAGACGGGATCGTGCTTGAGCCCCGGGTGATCTACCTGGTGCCGCCGCGCAAGAACATCGAGGTCGTGGGCCGCGCGCTGCACTTCCGCGAGCGCGCCGGGCCGCACGCGATCAACCTCCCCGTGGACCTCCTGCTGCGCTCCCTCGCGGCCGACGTCGGCCCGCGCGCGGTGGCGGTGGTGCTCTCGGGCACGGGCAGCGACGGCCGCGTCGGCGTCGAGGCGGTGAAGGCCGCGGGGGGCACGGTGATCGTTCAATCGCCGACCACCGCGCGCTTCGACGGCATGCCCCTGGCGGCCATCGCCACGGGCACGGCCGACGCGGTGCTGCCGCCCGAAGAGATCGCCGATCGACTGGAGGCCGTGTTCCGCGGCGACATCACCGTCGACGAGGCCGCCGAGATGGGGCGCACCGACAGCGGCGGCGAGAGCCCCCTCGACGCGGTCTTTCTCATCATGCTCCGCGAGACCGGCGTCGACTTTCGCGACTACAAGCTCGCGACGGTGATGCGCCGCATCGAGCGGCGCATGGCGCACCACGGGCTCACCCGCATCGAGGAGTACGTCGCGCGCCTCCGCGCCGACCGCCCCGAGGTGCACGCCCTCGTCGGCGAGATGCTGGTCTCGGTCACCCGCTTCTTTCGCGACGAGGATGTCTGGGAGCTCGTGCGCACCGCGCTGTTCCCCCGGCTCGCGTCGTCGCGCACCGGGCCGCTGCGCCTCTGGGTCGCGGGCTGCGCCACCGGCCCCGAGGCGTACACCATCGCGATGCTCCTCGCCGAAGCCATCGAAGAGGCCCGCGCCACCATCGACTTCAAGATCTTCGCGACGGACCTCGACCGCGACGCGCTCACGCGCGCCTCCGCGGGCATCTACAGCGCCGAGGCGCTCGCCGACGTCTCGCCGCCCCGCGTCGAGCGCTTCTTCGAGCCCCGCGGCCTCGACTACGTCGTCTCCCGCGAGCTGCGCCGCCGGGTGGTCTTCGCCGAGCACAACCTCGCCCGCGACCCAGCGTTCACCCGCCTCGACTTCGTCTCGTGCCGCAACGTGTTGATCTACATGAAGCCCGCGCTCCAGCAGCGCGTGCTCGCGGCGCTCACCTTCGCGCTGAAGCCTGACGGCGTGCTGCTGCTCGGCCCCTCGGAGACCCTCGGCGACGTCGAGTCGTACTACCGACCGGTGGACGCGCAGCGCAAGCTGTTCAGCCGACTGCCGGGGCGCCCGTTGATCCCCTCGCTCGGCGGGGGCGAGCCCGCGCGGTCGACCGCCGAGTCAGACACCTCACGGCAGCCGTCGCAGCTCGACGTGGTGACCCGGGCCGCGTTCCGCATCCTCGTGGAGCGCGTCGCGCCCGCGAGCGTGCTGGTCGACGAGTCGTTCGACGTCGTTCAAGTGTTCGGCAACGCCGGGGGCCTGCTCTCGCTGCCCGTGGGCGACCCCACGCGCTCGCTGCTGAACTTCCTGCCTGACAGCCACCGCGCGGTGGTCGCCACGGCGCTGCGCCGGGCGCGCGACACGACCGGCGAGGTGCGCTTCGCCGTGATCGACGGCTCGGCCCAGAGCGTGCGCGTGGAGCGCATCGACGCCCCGCGGAGCGGGCAGCGCTACTTCCTCGTCGTGCTCGAGCGCGCGGCGGCGTCGCCGGAGCCGAGCACGACCTCCCCTCTGCCCGAGGTGCAGATGCAGATCGAGGGGCTCGAGCGCGAGCTGCGCTTCGTGCGCGAGAGCCTGCAGGCCACCATCGAAGAGCTCGAGACCTCGAACGAGGAGCTGCAGGCCACGAACGAGGAGCTTGTCGCCTCGAACGAGGAGCTGCAGAGCACCAACGAGGAGCTCAGCTCGGTGAACGAGGAGCTCAACTCGGTGAACACCGAGCACCAGGCGAAGATCCAGGAGCTGAGCCACCTCAACGACGACCTGGACCATCTCTTCCGCGCGACCACGGTGGGCACCCTCTTTCTCGACGAGGAGCTCGCGGTGCGTCGGTTCTCCACGCCCGTCACCGCGGTGTTCCCCCTGCAGGGGGGAGACCTCCGGCGCCCCATTCGTGACATCGCCTCGCGCCTCGTCGGGGTAGACTTCGCAGGCCTCTGCGACGAGGTGCTGCGCGACGGGCAGCAGGTGGAGCGCGAGGTCGAGACCGCCGACGGCGGGCGCTTCTTGTTGCGCGTCGCGCCGTACCTGCAGCGGCGCCGCATCGCCGGGGTGGTCGCGAACTTCGTCGACACGACGCCGCTGAAGACCGCGCTCACCACGGTGCACCGTCTGCAACGGGTCATCGACTCGCTGCCCATCTCGGCGGTGATCGTCGACGGCGACGGCCGCATCACCCTGGTGAACGCCCCGTGGCGACACTTCGCCGTGGAGACCTACCCCCCCCCCCGCGGTGGGAGGGCATCGATTACCTCGCCGCCAGCGCCACGAACCCAGAGGTGGTCGAAGGGCTCCGCGCGGTGCTCGCGCGCCGCGTCGCGCGCTTCTCGCACGAGTACCCCTGCGACGGCCCCGCCACGCGGCACTGGTTCCGCCTCGACGCCGCCCCGCTCGACGGCGAGCCCGGCGCGGTGATCACCCACACCGACGTGACCGCGCGCAAGGCCCTGGAGCACCCATGACCCGGTCCTTCGCGGCGCTGCGGGAGCGTGCCGTTCAGCACCTGAGCGCGCAGCACCTGCGCGCCGCGGGCGAGACCGAGGCGACGCGCCTCGTCGAGGAGCTCGCCGTGGCCTACGCCGAGCTGGAGCTGCAGGCCGACGAGCTGCGCATCACCCAGGTCGCCCTGGAGCGCGCGCACCGACACTACGCCGGCCTCTACCGCAACGCCCCGGTGGCCTTCCTCGTGCTCGACCTCGACGGGGAGATCCTGGAGTTCAACCAGGCCGCCAACGAGATGCTCGACCTCCATCGCACCCGGACCACCCGCATCTCCGACCTGCTCGTCGGGGACCGCACGACGCTGGACGCGGCGATGACCGCGCTGTCTCAGGGCGGGCGCGCCGAAGCCGAGTGGCACCTCCGCACGCGCGGCGAGACCCTCACCGTGCGCGCGCACCTCGCCCCGCGGGTGGAGGGCGACGGCGCCCTCGCCTCCCTCATCGACGTCACGGCGCTGCGCGCGGCGGAGCTCACGCAGCGGCGCCTCGCGACCCGCCTCGGCGCGCTGGTGCAGAGCAGCCGCGACGGCATCGTGGTCTTCGACGCGCGCACCTGGATGACCCTCGAGACCAACCACGCCTTCGTCGAGATGCTCGGCGCCACGCAGGACCTCGTGGGCGCACCGCTCCCCTCACTGTTCGCCGCCGATCACCGCGCCGTGGGAGAGCAGTGCCTGCGGCAGCACCTCGCCGCGGTGGGCGGCCTCTTTCGGCTCACCTTCCAGACCGCCGACGGCCCCGCCGACCTCGAGGCGCTGCTCAGCCGCGTCGACGACGACGTCGAGCTCACCGCGATGCTCGTGGTGCGCGACGACCGCGACCGGCGGCGGTTGGAGGGCGAGCGCATGCAGCTCCAGGAGCGCACCCTCCACGCCCAGAAGCTCGAGGCCCTCGGGCGCCTCGCCGCGGGCGTCGCGCACGACCTCAACAACGCCCTGGCGGTGATCACCTCCTCGTCCGAGACCCTCGCCATGGGCGACGCCGAGAGCCTGCGCTCGCTGCGCGATGCCATCGAGCGCGCCAGCCAGACGACCTCGGCCCTGCTCGCCTACGGCCGCGCGGGCGCCGCCCGGCGGACGCGGGTCGACCTGCGCGGGCTGGTGCAGCGCACGACCTCCATGCTCCGCCGCGCGCTGCCCCGCGCCGTCACGCTGGTCGAGGAGCTGCCCGCGGAGCCCCTGTGGATGCAGGTCGAGGAGTCGTCGATCTACCAGTCCATCGTGAACCTCGTGCTCAACGCGCGCGACGCCGTGAACGGCCGCGGGCGCATCACGGTGACCCTGCGCGTCGAGGGCAACGCCGCGGCGCTCTCGGTCTCCGACGACGGACCGGGCATCCCGCGCGCGCTCCGCGAGCGGGTCTTCGAGCCCTTCTTCACCACCAAGGAGCAGGGCAAGGGCACGGGGCTGGGGCTCTCGCTGGTGTGGTCCTCGGTGCGCGCGCACGGCGGCGAGGCCCGGGTCGACGAGGCCGTCGGCGGCGGCGCGACGGTGCGCCTCGTGCTGCCCCTCGACCCGCAGGCCCCGCCGCCCGTCGAGCGGGTGCGCGCCTCGGTGCGAGACGTGCTCGCGCGCAAGCGGATCCTCCTCGTCGACGACGAGGCGATGGTGCTCACGTCGCACGCGCGCCTGTTCTCACGCCTCGGCGCCGAGGTGCAGGCAGTGTCGACGATCCAGGACGCGCTGGAGCTCGCGGGCACCGTCGACCTCGTGATCAGCGACTACCAGCTCGGGGCGCAGAGCGGCATCGACCTGCTGCGGGCGATCCGGCAGAACCTCCCCGCGCTGCCGTTCATCCTCGTGACCGGGTACCTCGACGAGGAGGGCGAGCGGGTGCTCCGCGAGACCGGCTGCACGGGTTTCCTCCAGAAGCCCTTCCACGCCGACGAGGCGGCGGCCGAGGTCGGGCGCCTGCTCGACGTGCCGGTGCCGCCCCTGGGGTAGCTCCGCTCAGAGGTGCCCGCCGCCCGAGAGTCTCTTCGCGATGCGCTGCAACGACTTCGGCGCCCACCAGTTCAGGTCACCGAAGAGCTGCATCGTGGCGGGCACCACCAGCAGGCGCACCAGCGTGGCGTCGAGGGCCACGGCCAGGGCCATGCCCAGGCCCACGGCCTTGAGCAGGATGATCCGCGCGAACACGAAGGCCGAGAACACCACCACCATGATCGCGGCGGCCGAGGTGATGAGCTTCGCGCTGCGCTCCAGGCCCTCGGCCACGGCGAGGCGGTTGTCACCGGTGCGCTCGTACTCCTCCTGCATGCGGGTGAGCAGCAGCACCTCGTAGTCCATGGAGAGCCCGAACACGATGCAGAACATCACCAGGGGCAGCGAGGGCTCGGTGGGCGCGGGTTGAAAGCGCAGCACGCGGGAGAGGTGGCCCTCCTGAAAGATCCACACCAGCGCGCCGAAGCTCGCGGTGATGGAGAGGAGGTTCATCAGCACGGCCTTGAAGGGCAGCACCACGCTGCCCAGGAGCAGAAAGAGCACCACCAGGGTCATGCCCACGACGAAGGCGATGGCCTTCGGCGCGCGGGCGCGGATGAAGCCCGCGGTGTCGAGGTCGAGCGCGGTCTGTCCCGTGACCATCAGTCGCCCGTCGGCCACGGCGCGCTGCGTGCGAAGGGCGCGCACGATCTCTCGCGCCGCGGGGGCGGTGGGGAGGTGCTCGGTGCTCACCGCGAGCACCGCGATGGTGGGCCCCACGAGCTCCTGCCCGAGCGCCACGCTGACCTCGCCCAGGAGCGACCGATCTCCCTGGTAGAGAGAGACATAGCCCGCGCGGTCGAGCAGCGGCACGGCGTCCATCACGCTCTGCACCGAGGTGACCCCGGGGATCGTCGCGATGCGCCGGGAGAGGTCGTAGAGCGCGCCCACGCGGTCGGGCGTGCTCAGCGGCGCGCCGGGGAAGCGCACCACCACCGCGATGCGCGTGGCCGCGCGGTCGGGGATGTGCTCCTCGAGCTCGCGCAGCGTCGCGTGGGCCTCGACGTCGGGGGGCAGCAGCCGCACGTCGGGCACGGCGATGTTGAGGCGCAGAAAGGGCGTGCCCGCGGCGAGCAGGGCCACGAGGGTCACCGAGAGCACCAGCACGGGGTGGCGCATCACCACGTTCGCGATGCGGCGCCAGAGGCCCGAGGGGCGGTCACGCGGGCGCAGCACCCGGCCGGCGTCGACGCGGGGGCCGAGCACGGCGAGGAGCGCGGGCATGAAGGTCAGGGCGTAGAGCACCGCGAAGACCACCACGAGCATGGCGCCGAGGCCCAGCGAGGCGATGTACGACCCGTGAAAGAACAGCAGGCCCCCGAGGCCGATGGCCACGGCGAGGCCCGAGAAGGCCACGGCGCGGCCCGCGGTGGCGACGGTGTTGGCGAGGGCGTCTTCGGTGCTCTTGCCCGCGGCGAGCTCCTCGCGAAAGCGGGTGACCATGAAGAGCGAGTAGTCGATGGCCACGCCCGTGCCGACGAGGGAGGCGACGTTCACCGCGTACTGCGCGACCTCCATGCGCCGCGCGAGCAGGAACACCGCGGCCACCCCCGCGGCCACGGAGATGCCGCCGACGCCCACGGGCAGCACGGCGGCCACGAGGGAGCCGAAGACCAGCAGCAGCACGGCCACGGTGAAGGGCGCGGAGTACACCTCGGCGCGGATGAGGTCGCCCTGCATCACCTGGTCGAGGTCGCCCTTGAAGGCCGCGTAGCCCGTGGTGCGCACGGTGAGCACGTCGGAGCGCAGCAGCGCGCGCATCGCGGGCCAGCGCCGGGTGTCGTCGGCCACGCCGTGCCGCAGGGTGATCCGCGCCATGGCCCGGTGCTCGTCGACCGACATCAGCGTCGGGGCGATGAACATCGAGATGCCGTCGTCGAAGGGCGACTGCACCGCGGTGACGTCGGGGTGCGTGCGCAGCGGGCGCAGGGCGCGCAGGGCGGCCTCGCGGAACGCGTCGTCGGAGGCGGTCAGCGTGGGGTGCGAGAAGAGCACGGTGAAGCCCGAGATCTCGGGGGCGTGGAGCTCGCGCTCGACGAGCTGCGCGGCGTCGTCCGACTCGATGCCCCGCACGTTCCCCGTCGCCAGCGGCGCGCCGCGGGCGAGGAGCAGCGCGGCGACGAGCAGGCTCAGGGCGCTGAGCCAGAGCACCACCACCCGGCGCGCATAGAGGAATCGACCCCATCGCAGGAACATCGCGCGGGAGCATCGTCGCGGAACTCCCCGATACGCAAGGAATCGCCGTGATCCCTGGGATTCCAGGGATGCTACGCGTTCACCCCGACGCGAACCCGGGGCGGATCGACCCGGCGAAGGGCACGCTCCCGCGCGCGCGACGGCCTCCCCCGACCGCGCCTTGACGCCCCCGGCTGCCCGCGGGTAGAGCGCGCGGGTCATGCGCACGGTCCTCGCCCTCCTCGCCGCACTCAGCGTGGCAGCACCCGCGAGCGCGCAGCGTCGCCCCCGCGGCGCGCCGGTCGACACCTCCCCGCGGGTGTACGTGGTCCGCCCTGGGGACAACATCCGTCGCATCGCGACCTTCCTCCAGGTGCCCTTTCGCGAGCTCGCCGCGCGCAACAGCCTCACGGCCCCCTTCGCGCTGCGCGTGGGCCGTCGGCTGCGCCTGCCCGAGGGGGTGCCCGACGACGTGCTGCGGCAGCTCCCCACGGTGGACGAGCTCCGCGCGGGCGGGGCCACCAACGACGACGGCTCCCAGCGCCTGCACCGCAGCGGCGTGGTGACCCTCGTGCGCGCCCGGGACCAGCAGGAGATGACCGCGAACTTCAACGCCAACGCGCCCACCCTGCGGTCCCGCGTGGAGCGCTGGATGTCCGCGCGCAACGGCGCGGTGCGCATGGTCCACCCCCGCATGCTGCGGCTGCTCCCGCAGATCGCCGACCGCTTCGGGGGGCGGCGCATCGTGGTGCTCTCGGGGTACCGCCCGCACCGCGGGGGCCGGGCCGAGGAGCGCTCGCGCCACGCCCAGGGCATGGCCGTCGACATCCGGGTGGAGGGCGTCCCCGCGCGGCAGCTCTACCAGTTCTGCCAGACCCTCGGGAACGTCGGCTGCGGCCACAGCCCCCGCGGAGACTACGTGCACCTCGACGTGCGCCCCGCCCCGGTGCACTGGGTCTACACCGCCCGCACGGGCTCCGCCGGGGACCCCAACAGCACCCCCGAGGACGACGTCGCCGAGGTCCTCGCCGACGCCGCCGCGCAGTGAGGCGCTGACCGCACCCCGTCGCTCGCGATACCCTCCGCGCGATGCAACACCCCGTCGACTTCGCGCAGCTCCCCGAGGCCGCGCGCAAGGCGCTCTCCGCGCCGGCTCCGATGAAGATGATGGCCGCTCGCGGCATGGCCCCGATGCCGCCGGCGACGCTGCTCTCGGTGCTCTACGGCCTCGCCTGGGACCCCGACCCCGCCGCCCGCGAGGCCGCCGCGAAGACCCTGGCCTCGCTGCCCGAGCCGGTGCTCAACGGCGCCTTCGCCTCGCCCGAGCTGCCCAGCGCGGTGCTCGACGACTTCGCGCGGCGCAACGCGGGCAACCGCACGGTGCTGGAGCGCGTGCTGCGGCACCCCAGCACCCTCGACGAGACCGCCCTGGAGCTCGCGAAGACCGGCGACGAAGCCCTCACCGAGATCATCGCGATGAACGAGGCCCGGATGCTGCGCATGCCGGCGATCATCGAGGCGCTCTACCTCAACCGCCACACGCGCATGAGCACCAGCGACCGCGTGGTGGAGTTCGCCGCGCGCAACAGCCTCGTGGTGAACATCCCGGGCTTCGCGAACATCGTCGCCGCCCTCAAGGACCAGCTCATCCCCGAGGTCAGCGAGGAGCCCCTGGCGAGCGACCTGGCCTTCTCCGAGGCGCTCGTCGAGGCCGAGGGCGTGGACCTCGACGTCCTCTCCGAGGACGAGGCCGGCAACGTCACCATCGCGGAGCGCGGGCGAAAGATCGAGAAGAAGCTGATCGACATGTCCATCACCGAGCAGATCCGCACGGCCATGCTCGGCAGCGGGACGCAGCGGGCGATGCTCATTCGCTCGCGCAACCGCCTCGTGTGCGGCGCCGTGCTCGACTCGCCCAAGCTCGGCGACGACGAGGTGGTGAAGTTCGCGCAGAGCCGCACGCTCAGCGAAGACGTGCTCCGGCGGCTGTGCTCCCGCGGCCCGTGGCTGCGGCTCTACGAGGTGAAGTGGCACCTCGTGAACAACCCCAAGACCCCCCTCGGCGAGGCGCTCAAGCTGCTCTCCCACATCCGCGAGCCTGACATCAAGAAGCTCCTCGGGAACAAGAACGTCCCCGGGGGCCTGCGGCAGGCCGCGCAGGGCTACGTCAGCAAGCGAAAGTGACCGTGCGCGCGCTGCTCCCCGTCGCCCTCGCGGCCTGCGCCGCCCGCCCCGCCCCGCCCGCGGTCACCCCGACGTGCGCCGAAACCGTTGCGGCGCAGAGCGATGTGCGCGCACCGCGCCCGCTCGACCCCGCGCTGCCGACGCTGCGGGTGGAGAACCTGCGCTTCGCCGACATGGCCGTCTGCGCGACGGGGCGCTGTGAATCGCAGGGCAGCGCGCCGGCCGCGCCCGTGACCGAAGACGGCGCCACGACCCTGCCGCCGGCGATGGTCTGGGTGCAGGTGATCCGCCCGGGCGCGTCGGTGGTGGTGCCGTCGCGGGCGCACACCGACCTGCTCGGCGTGACCCTCGTGGGCGAGCTCTCGCTGGAGCGCGCCGCCGCGCCGCAGGTGGCGCCCGTGCGCGCGGGGGCGTGGACGGCCTTTCTCGCGCCCGACGGCGACGCCGTGCTGCGCTGCGTGGGCGATTCCCCCGCGGCCGCCGTGCTGGTCACCGCGCGGGGAGACGGCCCGGTGACCGGCCGCGGCGCCGACGTCGAGACCGTCGACCTCGTGACCACCCAGGACCTCTCCTGGGCCCACGGCGCGGTGCACGCGCGCATCGCGTTCGAAGGTCCGCGCTCCCCTCGCGCGAGCCTCGGGGTGCTGCTCGCCTCCGACGACGCGCCCGTCGCCGAGCACGCCCACGACGGCGCCTGGGAGGTCCTCGCGGCGCTCTCGGCCGCGGGGCGGCTGCACGTGCCCGCGCAGTCGGTGCCCGGGGTGCGCACACCGCTGGAGGCCCGCGACCGCACGGTCACCGCGGGCAGCATTGTGTACGTGCCCGCAGGGGTGCGCCACGGATGGGTCCCCGACGGCACGCGCCCGCTCATCGCCGTGCAGGTCTACGCCCCCGCGGGGCCCGAGCAACGCTTTCGGGGACTCGCCGCGTCCGGGCGCTGAGCCAACGAGCGATCCCAGGAGATCAATCGCGATCCCCTGGGATCAAGCCAACACCCCGCAGGACCCGAGAAACCAGGGATCGGGCCGCTGGCACGCGGGCTGCTCAAGGGATGATCATCCCGTCGTAGCTCAGTGGTAGAGCGCGTAAACACACCCTCTCAGACGTTCTCGGGCGACCGCAGTGAGCGAGGGGGTTACTTCCATCTAAGGACGTGGCCGTGGGTTCGAATCCCACCGTCGGGACCCGTTGGCGCAGTGAGATCAGGGGCTACTTCTAAGCCAAAGGACCAACTCCCCCGGTCGTTGTTCTCGCCAATCTCTCATCTCCTCGGCACACTCCCGCGGCCGTGCCCGCCCGCTCTTCTCCCCCGAGGCGTACGGGCGACCCACCGATGATCGACGCGGTGCTCCTCGCCGAGCTCGGACCGAACCCCGCGGCGCTCACCGAGGCGCTCTGGGCGCTCCCTCGCCTGCACGCGACGCGCGTGACCGAGGTCTTCGTGCTCACGTCCCGCGCGGGGTCCGCGTGGTTCGAGCGGGAGGTCCTCGCGAGCAGCGTCTACGAGCAGCTCGTCGCGTGCCTGGGCGACGCGGTCCCCGGGTCGCAACGGCTGCACGTGCGCGTGGTGCCCCACGACGACGAGCTCTCCCCGCAGGACGCCGACGCGTGGAACGAGGCCCGCTGGGCCAACGCCACCGCGGCCCTGCGCGCGGCCGGTGAGCTCCCCGTGGTCTTCGCGCTCGCGGGCGGTCGGCAGCGCAGCAGCGCGGCGCTCACCACGGTGATGTTCCAGCTCCTCGCGCGGCCGCAGGACCGCCTCGTGGACGTGCGCGTCGGCGACCGCCGGGTGGAGGGCGCGCGCGCGGGATTCTTCTTTCCCGAGCAGGCGCGGCAGCTGCTGCACGTCGGCGGAGAGAGCTTTCTCGCGCAGAACGTGCCCGTGCACCTGGTGGACCTGCGCGTGCCGAGGCTGCGGCGCTTGATCGCGGGCAGCGAGATGCACACCTGGACCGACGCGCTCGCCGCGGGGCAGCGCGCGATCGAGGAGGTGCCCTCCCTCGCGCTCGTGCTCGACCTCGCGAGCGCGCGGATCACCCTCAACGGCGCGACGGTGCGCTTCACCGAGTCGGAGTTCGTCTGGGTCGCCGCGCTGGTCCGCGCGCGCAAGGAGGGCGTCGACGACGGCTGGGTGCGCAGCGCGGCCTTCGCGGGCCCGCGCGCCGTGCTCCGCGCGATGCGGGCGACGCGCGCGCCGACCTGGCAGCCCGCGGCGGCGTCGTGGAAGAAGGTCCTCGCGACCGGGGAGTGCGACGACGACGACGCGGCCATGCTGAGCAAGTTCCGCTCGACGGCGGCGACGCGATACCGCGACGCCCTCGCGACGCTCGGGCTCCCGCGCGAGATGGAGCGGCGCCTCGCGCTGCAGAAGGCGAACCGCTGGGCCGGTGGCAAAGAGACCGTCTGGCGCCTCCCCCTCGACCCCGCGGCGATCACCCTGCGGTAGGGATCCGTCGGGCAGACAAGGGCGTCGGTAACCTTACCAACGCTTGCCGCGAGGCTTCGCGGGCGCATGTTGCGGGGCGTGAACGACGGCGGTGCCCCGTCGCGGCGACGGCCGCGCGCGAGGGCGACGCGCTCGCCAGACGGCTCTGGTCTGCACACGGAGAACGACGATGACCACGCTCCCTTCCGACATCCTCACGACGTGCCTCGACGTCGCCACCGACGCCGCGTTGCGCGCGGGGGCGCTGATCCGCGAGGAGTTCCATCGCCCGGGCGGCCCGCGGGGTGGTGACGAACACGCGCCCGTCGACGACGAGGCCGAGGCGCTGATCCGCGCGGCGCTCATCGCCTTCGACCCGACCTGGGGCTTTCTCGGCGAGGAGACGGGACGTCACAACCTCCGCGCCGACCGCCCCTACTGGCTCGTCGACCCCAACGACGGCACCCACGCATTTCTCCACGGGCACCGCGGCAGCGCGGTCTCCGTCGCGCTGATCCACCAGGGCGCGCCCGTGCTCGGCGTGGTCTACGCGCCCACCGCGCCCGACGACGACGGCGACCTCTTCACCTGGGCCGAGGGAGAACCCTTGCGCCGCAACGGGATCGCGCTCCACCGCGCGCCCCTGCCCGAGGCCCTCGCGCCCGCGGTCGTGGTGCTGCTCAACGAGGCGCACGCCGACGAGCCGACGGCCACCGCGGCGTACGTGAGCCCCGCGCGCCACCGTTGTGTGCCGAGCATCGCCTACCGACTCGCGCTCGTGGCCGCGGGCGAGGGCGACGCCGCGGTGGCCACGGGCGGCCCCACGACCTGGGACGTCGCGGGCGGACACGCCCTCTTGCGCTCCGCGGGCGGCA
>JBILLI010000601.1:0-4823 GCA_044376155.1 Polyangiales bacterium | reverse complement strand
CACGAGGTCGAGCACGAGGCGGCGCTCCTCGCCCGCGAAGAGCGCGCCCACGGGGACGTTCACCGACCGACCGAAGGCCGCGACCTCGCTGCCGTAGCCCCGCGCGAGGCGCCAGCCCTCGGGGAGGGTGAGGTTTACGTACGCGCGCTCCACCACCGTGCGCGTGGCCTGCTGGAGCTCGCGAGAGAGAAAGGCCCGCAGCTGCGCGCCGTTGCGCAGGAACTCGTAGTTCCCACGGCCGGCGTCGGCGACGCGGGACATGAATCGCTCGTCGTAGTCGGCGCCCACCCCCAGGGCCGAGAGGGTCACGCCCTGCTCGGCGCGGGTGCGCACGCTGGCGGCGGTGCGGTCGAGGGGCTGGCCGGAGGTGTCTTGCCCGTCGCTCACCAGCACCACGCGCTGCACGAAGGTCGGGGGCGCGGTCTCGAGGGTGCTCGCGCCCGCGGCGAGCCCCGCGGGGATGTTGGTGCCGCCCTCGATGGTGATCCCCGGCACGATGCCGTGCAGGCGCTGACGCACGTCGGCGACGCGCGCGAGGGGCTGCACAACCCTCGCGTTGTCGCTGTACGTCACCAGCGCGATGCGGTCGTCGTCGCGCATCTGGTCGACCAGCGAGAGCACGCTGCCGCGGGCCTGCTCCAGCTTCTCGCCGCTCATCGAGCCCGAGACGTCGAGCACCACGGCCATCGCCACGGGCCGCGGGGCAACGCTGCCCGGCGCGTCGTCGGCGGTGATGCGGAGCTCGGTGTACACGTGCGACGGCCCGTCGGGGCCCACGGCGCCCTGGGCCATCGCCACCCGGCCGTGCACGGCCCCCGTGGAGAAGCGCACCTGCGCGGCCCCCTGCGCGGATCGAGACGGCTGCACCCGGGTCACGCCGTTCACGGGCGCGAGGGGGAGGCCCTGGGAGGGCTTCGGCGCGCGCAGCAGCACGATGCCGGCGGCGGCGAGGGTGACCGACGCGGCGGCGACGGCGCGGCCACGACGGCGGTCGGTGAGCAGGGGACGCAGGGGCTTCAGCATGGGCGGGATCCCTCCATTGGGCGCGCGCACCCCGGCGCGGCGCCCCGGTGGGGGGCGCGGCGTCAGTCCAGGGGGCCACCGGTCTGGCTTCCGACGCGCGACCCGGCCGAAAGGTTTGCTCGCGTCACAATTCGTTCAGCGGAGGGGAGGCGTCGGGAGTTCGAGGGTGAAGACCATGCCCTCCCCCCAGGGCTCCACCCGCACGAGCCCGCCCTGAACGACCGTGGCCCGGAGCGCCCGGCTGAGGTCCCGCGTGGGGAGGACGCCGTCCGTGGCCAACACCGGGGACAGCATCAACTCGACCTCGTCGCGGGAGAGCGTCGGCCCCGCGTCGGTGACCGTGATGGAGCAGGCGCCGTCGCGCTGCGAGATCGCGAGGCGCACGCACGCTCCGGGTCGGCTGCGACGGAGGCACACGCAGAGGATCGTCACCAACGCCCGGGTGGTGCGCAGACGATCGCCCAGCGCGCGGGTACTGCCCGGCGCGGTGGATCTCTCGAGGTGCACCCCGCGGGCCTTCGCGAGGGGCTGCGCCGCCCGCAGGCAGACCGCCACGAGCTCGCTCACGTCGATCACGCGAAGGTCGACGTTCAACGAACTCTCGTCGGCGAGTCCCGAGAGCAACGCGATGGCGCGCGCGGCCGACTCGCGAATGTCGCGGATGGCGTCGCGGAGCCGCGCGTCGAGATGGTCGCCCGCGATGCGCTCGGCCACGCTCGCCGACAGCGAGACCTCCATCAGCGGGGCCTTGATGTCCGCGAGCGCCATCGCCCGCAAGGACTCGTCGAGGCGAATCTCGACGTGCAGCTCCGCGAGCGACTCCCGCGCCGGATCGTGTTCCTGGGTCGACATGGTGCCTCTGCGGGCGCGCAGCGCCGTCGCGCGGACGGTCCGCGCGATGCCTGCATTCCCGCCCGCACCGACGCAGAAAGCACCGCGGGCCGGAGGGTCAACGCGCGCGTCGGCGCAGCCGCAGGGCCGCGCCCAGCGCGATCAGCGCGGCCGCGAGGGCGTCTCCCACCCCGCGCGAACCGGGCCGGGCGCCGCATTGCACCCCGCCCCCCGCGGTGCTCGGGGTGACCGTCGCCGACGCGCCCGCATCACTCGCGCGGGCCACTCCCCCATCGAGGGTCCCGCCACCGGCGCCGCCGACGTCAACGCGCACGCCCCCGTCGGTGATGGGCCACGGGCAGGCGGAGTACATCGGCCGGTTCTGCTCGGTCCCAAAGCGGTACGCGCGGCTGCGCTCGCCGTTGGTGCTCGCGGCGAGGTCGAGGTCGCGGTCGAGCATGCGCCCTTCGAGGTCGGCGCGGAGGCGGGTCACCATCGCGGTGGCGCCGATGCCCTCGAACGCAAAGGTCGCGTCGTCGACCGCGGAGGTGACCCGCATGACCCCTGAATCGTCGCTGAACGGCTGCCGCACGCCGAAGAGCCGCGCGGTTGACACCACCTCGGACTGGGTCAGGCGCTGCGCGCTCTCGGTGACCCAGACGCGCCCGCTGTTTGCGCGGTTGAGGGCGTCAAAGCGGTTGAGCACCACGCGCGCGAGGTCCGGGGGCGGCGCGTTCCAGTCGTAGACGAAGTCCTCGTCGCGAAAGGTCGCGTTGGGGAAGTTCGCGGTCTCGACGCGCGACTCGTTGAAGACCACCAGCGAGAGGCCCACCTTGTCGGCGATGCCCGCGGCGATCATGCGCAGCGGGAGCCTGGGCTGGTAGCCCTCGATGCTCACCCGCACCGGCACCATGCGGTTCAGCCCCTCGCCCGGCCGCAGGCGCAGCGCGATGAAGTCCATGCTCAGGTCGATGTAGTGCTGCAGCGTGGGCTCCAGGCCCGCGGGCACGACGTAGTTGTTCTCCGTGAGCCAGCGCCGCAGCACCATCGCGTCGGTGCCCCGCAGGATCGACACGGCGTAGGGCCCCACGACCTCTTCGCGCAGCACCGAGACGCCCGAGTCCGCGGCCGACGCGGCGTCTTGAAAGGAGCCCGCGCTGGCGTCGAGGCCGCCTCCGCCTCCACCGCCCGCGAAGGGCGGCGGTGTGCACCCGGGCGGGAACGGCGGCGGCGAGGGCGCCACGATGGTGGGCACGGTGAGGCCCGACATCAACGTGACAAAGTCATCGCTCGCGAGCTGCACCTGCGTGCGTTCGGTGTAGCGAATGGGCAGGATCCACGAGAACTCCGCCGCCCGCCCCGCGTACTGAAACTGGTCCCAGAGTGTGGTCCGCGTGGTGGAGAGCGAGAGCACCATGCGGTGGTCGGTCACCACCTGCGCGGCCGACATGGGCGGGTGAAAGCAGCCGCCGCACGCATCGGCGACGGGGGTGGCCAGCGTGACCGCGAAGGCGAGGGCCAGCGGAGCGACCAGGACGCGTCGAAGGGTTCGCATGCGCGTGAGAGAGCAAGCCACGCGCCACGCGCGATTCACGCACATTGCACCGAGGCCCGTGTGCCAGCGTGCGCCAGGACGACCTTCAGCGTCGGAGCTGGATCTGCGCGCGCTCGATCACCGTGCCCGGCGGGGCGTTGAGCATGCCCGAGATCGCGACGGCGGCGCCGGCGGGGCGGTTCACGTCGGTGAGAAAGATCCGGCCGCGCAGGTGCGGGCCGTTGTCGGAGAAGTTCACGCACATGGACGTGCGCCCGCCCACGAGGGGATTGAAGCACCCGGCGCCGCGCCCGACGAACTCGAGGCTGTGGGTCACCGTTGGGGCGTTTCCGACCCGCACCGAGAGGGATCCCGTGAGGGGCGCGTTGGGCTGGCGCACGTCGATCTCGATCCAGAGCGCGAGGGCGCCATCACCCGCGGGGTTCGCCGTCAGCGCGAAGGGCGCGTTGGGTGCGGCGTTCGCCTGCGCGACGACGGTGCCGCCGAGGAAGCGCTTCACCCTGCTCCCCGCGAAGCCCGCGGCGGCGATGCCGACGATGCACGAGAGAAGCAGCACGCCGAGGCAGCCGATCACGACGGACTTCCACGGGTTTCGGGCGTTGGGCCCCGGGGCGTTGGGCGGTGCAGACATGCGCGCATTCGGTCCGCAGTCGTGCGGCGCGTCAAGGGGCCTTCGTGGTAGCAACCGCCCCCATGGGCTACGCGGTCAAGGAGATCTTTCTCACGCTTCAGGGAGAGGGCTTTCACGCAGGACGGGCGGCGGTGTTCTGCCGCTTCACGGGCTGCAACCTCTGGTCGGGCCGGGAGGCGGATCGCGCCCGCGGCGTCGGCGGCTGCGCGCGGTGGTGCGACACCGACTTCGTGGGCACCGACGGCCCCGGCGGCGGTCGCTTCGACGACGCCGAGTCCCTCGCCGACGCGGTGGCGCGCTGCTGGCCGTGGGACCGCGGCGGCCGCCCCTTCGTCGTCTGCACGGGCGGCGAGCCCCTGCTGCAGCTCGACGAGGACCTCACCCGCGCGCTGGGTCGCCGCGGCTTCGAGGTGGCCGTCGAGACCAACGGCACGCTGCTCCCTCCCCCGGGGGTGCACTGGGTGTGCGTGAGCCCGAAGGTCGGCGGCGCGCTGATTCTCACCGAGGGTGACGAGCTCAAGCTCGTGCACCCGCAGGAGGGCTTCGACCCCGCGCGCTTCGAGTCGCTGCGCTTCACGCACTTCTTTCTGCAGCCGCGCGACGGGACCGACCGCGATGTCCACACTGCGGCGGTGGCGCGCTACTGCGTGGAGCACCCGCGGTGGCGCATGAGCGTGCAGACGCACAAGCTCATCGGCATCCCGTGAGGGCGGGTCAGCCCGCGGGGCGCAGGGTGCTGACGCGAAAGCTGCGGTCGAGCGAGAAGCGCACCTGAAAGACCGG